>CBDUOF010000161.1:0-11367 GCA_965368765.1 uncultured Anaerolineae bacterium
GTGCTGCTAATATTATGCGGCAAGAAATTTTATTTGACGAAAAGTGAATTTAATCAAAGTGAATTTAATCTAGGAAGCGCCAATGTATGCACCGCAAGAACTTTTACTGGCTGAACTGGATTTGCGTGAACAGCAGGGCTTTGACCCTGCATTGATTGCTGATTTGCGCACGGCCGTTTCACAAGCCCTCCTCTCGCCAACAGATGCAGACATGTTCTGGCAGCAAATTAGCACCCTGCCACGCGTCCCCACCTGGCCTTATGACGAGCCAGATGATTTAGCGGCGATTCAGCATACGTTGCATGCTGGAGCGGATTTGCCAAAGGTGGCGGATACGGCCGTTTTCCCCAAAGTACATGGCGGGCTGCTGGGCCGCTTTGCCGGCATGATGCTGGGCAAGCCGCTGGAAGGCACCTGGCCCGCCGCCCAACTTTGGCGCTATTTGCAATTGGCAGATGCGTACCCGCTGCGCGACTACGTGCCGCTGCTGGAACCCTTCCCTGCTGGCTTTCCGCTGCCGGCGTGGAGCCGCTGGCACGACACCTCACGGGGCAACATCCGCCGCGTGGTGCAGGATGACGACGTGGAGTTCACCCTGGCTGCCATGCTCATCCTGCAGCAGCATGGCTTTGAGTTTACTTCGGCCGACGTGGGGCAGTTTTGGCTGGACAATTTTGCCTACGGCCGTATCTTCACCGCCGAACGCGTGGTGTACAAACAATTAATCAATGACGTTCCGGCAGAAACGGCCGCATCGTTGCAAAATCCATACCGCGAATGGATTGGCGCGCAAATTCGGACGGATGTGTACGGCTACGTTTACCCCGGTGAGCCGCGCCGGGCGGCGGCGCTGGCTTACAAAGACGCCATGCTGTCCCATCGGGGCAATGGCATTTATGGAGCAATGTGGGTGGCGGCGATGGTGTCTGCCGCCTTTGTGCTGGACGAGCCAGAAGCCATCATCCGCGCTGGGCTGGCAGAAATCCCGCCACGCAGCCGCCTGCACGAAGCAATTGAAGAGGTGATTGGCTGGGTGAAGCGGGAACCGACCTGGGAAGATGCATTTCGCCAGATTAAGCAAACCTGCCGACGCCGTTATAACGTGGACGTCGGCGAAAACTGGATTCACACGATTCCCAATGCTTGCCTGGTGGCGCTTGGTTTGCTGCACGGCGCGGGGGATTTTTCGGTCAGTGTGGGAACGGCCGTTACCTGCGGCTGGGACACCGATTGTAACGGCGCGACGGTTGGCTCTGTCCTGGGCGTGATGCTGGGCGCGGAGAACATTCCAGCCCACTGGACTGCCCCGCTGAACGATGAAATTGAGAGCTATCTGCCTGAGCAAAACGGCCGTACCATCACCGATCTAGCTCACCAAATCACCCACCTGGCGCGGCAAAATGGATAGCCCAGAAGGTCTGACAGACAAACGAGTGGTAGGAAACGGCCGCTTCCTTCAACCCATCTTCGCCATTATTCTCAGCTTACTGGTGGGTGTTTTGCTCATCTTGCCCACGAGAGAAAACCCACTGGCGGTGTATGGTGAATGGTTTACCGCTGGGTTCAGCTGTAAGGGCCTTGGGGGGCAATGTGCCCTTTTGACTGCCTTGCAATACGCCACACCGCTTCTGCTAAGCGGGCTGGCCGCCATGATGGCGTTTCGGGTTGGGCTGTTTAGCATTGGCCAGTTTGGTCAAATGATTTTGGGCGCTGGCATCACGACCTTTCTGGCGAGTTCCCTGGATTGGCCGCCGCTGGTTCGAGGGGGAACGGCCGTTCTCGGCGGGATGGTGGCGGGCGGTCTGTGGAGCGCCATTCCTGGCTTCCTGCGCGCCTACCTCAACATCCATGAAGTGATTACCACCATTATTCTCAATCCAATTGCGATTGCCGTGGTCGGTCCCTTCAGCTTCCGGCGCATTCCAGCAGAAATGCACCTGACGCCAATCGTGGCAACGACCAAGCTTACCGTGGGCTTATTCATTGCCTTATTGGCAGCCGGGCTGGTCTATTTTTATTTGTGGCGTACCGGCGCGGGCTTTGCTGTCCGAATGTCTGGGCAAGCGGCTTCGGTGGCGCGCTATGCCGGGATGCGGCCGCGACGCGCCATTGTGTGGGGCATGACGCTCAGCGGGTCATTGGCTGGGTTGGCAGGGGCTCTGGAGGTGCTGGGCGTCCATTACCGATTTGTTTCT
Source organism: uncultured Anaerolineae bacterium (assembly GCA_965368765.1). GTDB lineage: Bacteria > Chloroflexota > Anaerolineae > Promineifilales > Promineifilaceae > Leptofilum. Next base: position 2,196 of record CBDUOF010000161.1, read on the forward strand.
AATTTTTCCAGCATTGATCAGTTTGACGGCATTATTGTGGGGTTGATGGGGCAGCTGCATCCGCTAGGCATTGCGGTTTCTGCACTGCTGCTGGGTGGCTTGCGTTTGGGCACGCTCAATGGGCTGCAGTTGCAAACGGCCGTTCCCCGCGAGCTGGGCAACGGTATTATTGCCCTCATAATGCTGTTTCTGGCGATGCCTCAGTTGATGATTTGGTTACGGCCGTATCTGCCCAAATCGTCCCATAATTCCATGTGGCAAATTCCAGAAGCCTGATATACTTCTCGCTCATTAAGGGTTCATATACCTTCTCCCCCTAGATAAATATAATTGGAAGCTTTGTTCAACACTGTGGACTTTAGAAACGCCTCAAGCAACAAATGAAAGAATCCCATTTAAACAGATTCACCTCTTTTTGCGAATCAAAGACGTTGCCTCTTGTTGGCAACTTTTTTATTGTTTTAAACGGGTAATACGTTTGCCAAGAGCAAACACTCCGTTCCCGTACAACCAATATTTGGAGGAAGAAACCATGAAACGTACGATTTATTTATTGTTATCAGTTATGTTGTTGACGTTTTTTTTGGCGGCCTGTGGCGGCGGCGAAGAAGAGTCAGATGAGTTCAGCTTCGCTCTGGTCTTGCCTCAATCGTTAGGTGACCGATCATTTTCCGACTCAGCAAATAGAGGCGCAGAGCAAGCGATTGAGGAATTAGGCGTTTCCGGCACAGTGATTGAAACGGCTGGTATTAGCGAACATGAAGCAGCCATGCGCGGCGCCATTCAGGCTGGCAACGATATTGTTCTGCCGTTGGCTCTGGATGCACAACTAGTATTAGATTTGGCCGCAGAATTTCCCGACCAAAAATTTGGTGCTCCCTCTGATGTATTTGCCGATGAATTGCCCGACAACTTTGCCGCTTTCCAGATCAACGTGCATCAATCCAGTTTCTTGGTAGGCCTGATTGCTGGCAGCATGACCGAAACCAAGACAGTCGGTGCAGTAGTTGGTGGTGATGCCCCGGCACTCAACCAATTCTTCTATGGTTACAAGCAAGGTGTGCTGGAAGTTTGCCCAGACTGTGAAGTGCTGGTTAGCTATCTGGGCTTTGAGTTTGAGAATCCTACGTTGGGTTTGGAAACGGCGCTGGGACAGTATGAGCAAGGTGCCGACATTGTATACCAGGTCGCTGGCCGTTCCGGTGAAGGCGTGTTGGAAGCTGCCAAGCAGACAGGGAACTACGCTATTGGCGTGGATTCCAATCAGGATTGGATTCAAGCAGGCAGCGTGATTGTTTCGATGATCAAGCGTGTCGATATTGCCACGTTCACCCTTATTGAGTGGGCGAAGAATGGTACGTTCCAAGGTGGATTTAACGAAATAGGCATGGCCGACGGCGCAGCCGGTCTCTCTTGGGATGAGGGTTCTACAACCTTCGAAGAAGAGGGCCCAGCCGATATGGTAGCCAAGCTGCCAGCAGTAAAAGAAACGGTTGCGTCCTATCGCCAGCAGATTCTGGATGGCGATTACGAAGTATGTGATGCGCTAAATCCGACCCCGGTTTGTGATCCATTGATCAATAATTAACAGTAAACAGTAGGTCGGTAATCAGTAATCGATTTGCCACGAACCGATTACTGATTACCGCTAAGCGTTGACCGAACTTATGAAAAACGCCGTTGAACTACGAAACATTACCAAATTTTTTCCCTCATCAAATGTGTTGGCCAATAATAATGTGAGCCTAGAAGTGCGTGAAGGGGAAGTACACGCGCTGGTGGGTGAAAATGGCGCGGGTAAAACCACGCTCATGAACATTCTCTACGGTCTGCACCCTCCGGACACTGGCCAGATACGGGTCAATGGTCAGGAAGTGAAGCTGACCCATCCCGATGATGCCATTCATATAGGCATTGGTATGGTCCATCAGCATTTTAAGCTGGTGCAATCCTTTACCATTGCCGAGAACATTATGCTGGGCATGGAGCCAAACAATTTTGGCTTCCTGCAAAAACGGGTTGAGGCAGAACAGGTGCGCCAGCTGGCAGATGATTATGGTTTGCCTGTGGACCCCCATGCGCGAATTCGTGATTTACCAGTGGGGATGCAGCAGCGGGTGGAAATCTTGAAAGCGTTGCAGCGGGATGCCCAGATCTTAATTTTGGATGAGCCAACGGCCGTTCTTACCCCACAAGAAGTCAAAGAGCTGCTCACAGTCGTCCGCAACCTGGCCGAACGAGGCCACACCATCATCTTCATCACCCATAAGTTGATTGAAGTAAAAGATGTGGCCGACCGCCTCAGCGTAATGCGCGGCGGCAAGATGATTGGCACCCGTGACGTGGCCGAAACCAGCATCCCGGAAATGGCCAGCATGATGGTAGGCCGTCCGGTGCTGCTCGATTTGGACAAAACGCCCGCTAAGCCAGGTGAGGTTGTATTTGAAGCCGAAGATATGACCGTTTCTGATGCCAGCGGCATTCCGGCCGTGCGCCATCTCTCGTTCCAGGTGCGGCAGGGGGAAGTACTGGGCATTGCTGGGGTAAGCGGCAACGGACAAACAGAATTGGTGGAGGCCATTAGCGGCATGCATCCTGTAGACGGCGGCCAGCTGCGCTTTGCTGGCGAAGTTATCACCCATGAATCGGTGGGGCAACGACGCAACCGAGGCATGGCGCACATTCCCGAAGACCGGATCAAAATTGGGCTGAATTTGCAGACTGATTTGGATGAGAACTTAGTGGTTAGTCGCTATAAATGGCCGGAGTTCAACAAGCTGGGTTTTATGATTCGCAGCGCTATGAACCGCTTTGCTGAAGCGTCTATTAAGCAGTTTTCTATTGCGGGGGCGCGGCCCGGCGGCGATATTGCCACGCTATCTGGAGGCAATATGCAAAAGGTGGTGCTGGCACGAGAGTTGGCGGGCAACCCCAAGTTTGTCATCGCCAATCAGCCAACACGCGGCCTGGACGTTGGCAGTATTGAGTTTGTCCACCGCGCTCTAATTGAAGCACGCGACAAAGGTGCTGGTGTGTTGCTAGTTTCGGTAGAGCTAGAGGAGATTATGTCGCTGAGTGATCGGGTCATCGTGCTGTACCGCGGCGAAATTGCAGGAGAGGTTGATCCGCAAACGGTGACACAAGAAGAGATTGGCTTACTAATGGGCGGTAGCCGATTAGCAATGGGTGGCAGTCAGCTAGCGAAGGCGTAAATTATGGACAATTATCAAAGACGACAGCGATTCAGTACCGTTTTGGTGCCCATTTTAGCCATCTTATCTGGCTTGCTCGTTGCGGCCGTTCTTATTTTGTTTGCGGGTGAATCTCCAATTGAGGCATTTGGTGAGTTGTTTCGGGCCGGATTTGGCTGCCGGGCTCTGGACCGCTGTGCCTTTTTAACCACGCTGGAACGCGCCACGCCACTGATCTTGACGGGGCTTTCGGCCGTGGTTGCTTTTCGGTCTGGCATGTTTAGCATTGGGCAGGAAGGGCAGTTTGCCTTTGGTGCTCTGGTTGCGGCCTGGCTGGGCTTTGCCATTCAGTTGCCCACTGGCATACACGCCATCGTGATTATGGCTGCTGCCATGATTGTGGGAGGCATTTATGGCTGGATTCCTGGTTTGCTCAAGGTAAAGCTGCAAATCAACGAGGTCATCACCACCCTGGTTATGAATGAAATTGCCCTACTGATTTTGGTCTACATGGTCAACTTCCCTCTGCGGGCCGACCGAGGCACAACAGCCTTCTCCCCCGTCATTTCTGACACGGCTAAGCTGGCAACCTTTTTACCCGGTTCCAAATGGGGGTGGGGGTTTGTCATTGCTATTGCTGCCGCAGTGCTGGTTTACTTTTATCTCTGGCGTTCTACTGCGGGCTACGAGCAGCGGATGGCCGGGCAATCGTCGTTGTTTGCCCTGTTTGGCGGCATTCGCAATGACCAGGCAGCGCTGCGCGGCATGTTTATTAGTGGCGCGATTGCTGGCCTAGCCGGGGCAATTGAAGTGCTGGGGGTCCATTTTCGTATTAACCAGCAATTTTCGGTGGGGCTGGGCTTCGATGGGCTGTCGGTGGCAATTTTGGGGCAGGTGCATCCATTGGGTGCGGTGCTGGTCGCGATTCTGTTCGCCGGGGTACGCCTGGGGGCACAGCTGGGATTGCAAATCAACATGGGCATCCCCCGTGAACTGGGTGGCTCGGTGATTGCGTTTATGATCTTGTTTGTGGCCGCAGAGCAGTTTTACCGGAACAACATTGCCGGGGTGCGGGATCGCATTGATCGCTATCGTGGCCGTAAAACGGCCGTTGAGCTGGCAGTCGAGGAGAATCAATAATGGAAGATGGCGTTTTTACCATTGCGCTACTCAGTAGCGGGCTGCGGCTGGCCACACCTATTATTTTGGCAGCCTTAGCTGGGGCAATTTGCAGCCGGGCTGGTGTTTTGAACTTGGCTTTGGAAGCCAAAATGTTAATGGGTGCCTTTGCCGCCATTGTGTTTGCCTTTTATCTGGGCAATACCTATCTGGGTATTTTGGTCGCAGTGGCATTTGGCGGCATGTTGGGTTTGATGTTTGCTATGCTTTATCTAAAGTACAAAGTCAACCTCATCATCCTGGCTTTGGCGATGAACCTGCTTATTTTGGAGCTAACGGTTTACTTCATGCGGGTGCTGTTTGGCAATGTGGGTTCCTGGTCTGACCCCAGCATTCAGCGGCTGCCAGACTTTGAGCTGCCGATTGTTTCTAGCATTCCCGTCCTTGGCGAGATTTTTAGCGGCTACAATTTTATTGTCTATTTCTCCTGGTTCGCCGCTATTACGGGTTACATTGTTATCTTCCATACCAAATTTGGCCGGCATCTGCGAGCCGTTGGCGAAAACCAGGAGGCGGCTGAGACGTTGGGCATCAACGTGCCCCGAGTGCAGATTACTGCGCTGGTGATTGCCGGGATGTTGTGCGCCTTGGGCGGGGCATTCTTGTCTGTGGGTCATCTCACCTTGTTTACGCGGAACATGACGGCTGGCCGGGGTTGGGTGGGCGTGACGGCGGCAATTTTTGGCTTTCAGCATCCCATCGGCGTGTTGCTAACGGGTTACTTCTTTGGCTTTGCTGAAGCGTTTGCGGTGCGCATTCAGAACGTCAGTGACCTACCGCCTAATTTGGTGCAGCTGCTGCCGCAGTTTGCCACGCTTGCCGCGCTCATATTGGTAGCCCTACGCGAGAAGAGCCAACTGTGGCTCAATCGTCGTCGCTTTCGCCAGCAATTGGCGCGGGGGGAGATGCGGACTCCCGTGGCGGGGGATTAGTGGTAATTGGTTTTGCCGATTACCGTTCACGGGTAACGGAATTATGGATCATTCAAACTGGTGGCAAGAACTTAAGCCGACATTGGTAGAGCCGCTGCGCGAGGTGTGGGTTTCGGTGGGGGTGCCAGGGTATGCGGGGATTGCCAAGGCGCAGTGGCGAGCGGTGTTAGACGGCCGTTTCGGCCCAAACAATTGGCGCATCCGCCATGCCGTGCGGGGGAAGATCGTTCCATTTAATGAAGCAATCAAAGAATACGAGGCCGCGTATCGGCACTTTTTACGCAGCCAGCCCGCGCTGGTGCGTTTTTTAACGGCCGTTTGTGGCAACGTCTACGATGACAACATCAGCAATGTATACGACGACAGCTATGAGCAGCCCCACACGGCGATGAACCATTACCAGGACATCTCGGTGCGCCGGGTGATTGCGGAGCTGGTTGAGGAGGACGATTGGCCGGATGTAGTGGATACGGCCGTAACCCCCACTGACCTCATCGACCTCACCGATGGCCAGACCCATCAGCTGCCCCGCGCCAGAGGCTTTCGCGGGGAGTATTTGCTGCAAATCCGCGACCCGCTCTCATCCGGCTTTTGCCTCAATCCGGCGGTGGTGCCCGTGCACGACCCGGCGCTCATCACCAGCCTGCCCAACCATGAAGGTTGGTATCATAAGGAAGGCTGCGCCCATCTTTCCGTGGAAGCGTTTTGGCAAATGAGCAAGGTCATCGAAGTGCGCTACGATCGTTTTCTGGCATTGGGGGCAGATCGGGTCAACCCGCTGGCTGGTTTGTAAGAATTTTTCACCGCAGCGTTCGCAGAGGAATGGGATGTTCTCACAATCTACGATTTTGGTAAGTGCTGTCAGCCTTGATATCTATCAGGAGAACGGCCCTGTTTTGCCCGGCGGCGGCTGCCTGAACATGGCGTACCATTGGTGGTGGCAACTTGATTTTCCGCGCCACAAGAACTATTTTTGGCTGTAGATTCTGTACCAATTGAAGGAACAACCGTCGGCTGTGGCGATGCGTTTATTGCTTACTTTTTGGCGGAGTTTTGGGCGAGTGGTAACCTGAACGCAGCAGTGGCGCAGGGAAAGCTGGGTGGAGCGGTGGCGACGAAGTGGCAACGGCCGTTGCCAGATATGGTTTATTAGCGGTTATCAGAAATAAGAATCAATCCGCAGATTTCGCAGATAAAAAGCAACAATCTGCGAAAATCTGGGTAGTCTGCGGATAATATTGAATGGTTGATGGCAAATGATTATTTTTGACACGGATATGAGCCTGGGCACGCCCGGTGCAGAAATTGACGATGGGGCCGCGCTGATCTTTTTGCTGCGAGCGATGGGGGAACGGGTAAGGGGGATCACCACCACGCATGGCAACACGACTCTAGACAACGCGCTGCACAACAGCCGTCGCTTGCTGGCCTATTTGAATCGCACCGAATTGCCGCTGGGGCGCGGCGCAGCCCACGGACTCATCGAGCCGAAAACGTGGTTTGCTGAGTGGCAAGCGGGTTACGGCGACACGCCACCCTGGCCCGGCCAGCCCACTTTACCGCTGGCGGCAAACCTCATCATCGACACGGTTTGTGCCAATCCAGGGCGCGTAACGATCATCGCGGTTGGCCCGCTGACTAACCTGGCGTTGGCACTGCGGCTGGCCCCAGAGATTGTGCCGCTGGTGCGTCAGGTGGTAACGATGGGCGGCTCGCTGGCGGACAAACCTGAACCGGAGTTCAACGCCCATTGCGACCCGGAAGCGGCCCAAATTGTGCTAAACGCTGGCTGGCCACTGCGGCTCATCGGCCTAGAAATCACCAGCCAGGTGCCGTTTTCCCGGGCTGCTTTTGCCAGCTTGCCCGATGATAATCGCGCGCTGGCGCTGCTAAAAACGCAGGCGGGGGGCTGGATTGACCGCGTAGAAAGCATGGGCTGGGGCAACGACGACTGTTCGCTGCACGATGCCCTGGCGGTGGCGGCGGTGCTGGACGAAGCGTTGTTTGACTGGCAGGAAACGGCCGTCTCTGTCACCCTTCACCCGGAAAGCCAGCGGGGCATTACCCGCCCTGTGCCACAAGAGGGTAGTTTGATTGAAACGGCCGTTGCTGTCGATGCCCCACGCTGCCGGGAGCTAATCTGGTCTTATCTGGTGAACGAACATGTCTAAACGATACCCTATCCCGGCGGCTGAGGCGCAAGCAGAAATTGAAGTGAAGCGGTCTCGGTTTATTGCCACGGCCGTTCCCGCCTTTACCATCGAGGAAGCCAGAGACTTCATTGCGCGCATCAAAAGCGAATTTAGCGATGCTTCCCACAACGTACCTGCCTTCTTGGTTGGCTTTGGTAACAGCGTCACGGCCCACGCCAACGACGATGGCGAGCCGTCTGGCACGGCAGGACGGCCGATTTTGGCGGTGTTACAAGGGAGCGGTCTGGGGGATATTGCGGTCGTGGTGACCCGCTACTTTGGCGGCACCAAGCTGGGCACGGGCGGGCTGGTGCGGGCATATGGCGATGCCACCAAAGCGGTGCTAGACATTTTGCCCCGCGCGGAGAAGGTGCCCACGCACACGACGCTGCTGGCGCTGCCTTACAATTTATTGGAGCAGGTGCGGTTGTTGGTTGAGGCCTGGAACGGCCGTGTCCTTGATGAACAGTTCGCTGCTGACGTCACGATGACGATGCAGTTCACCGTGGCCAAATTTCCCGGCTTTCAAGATGCCCTACGCGAACTTTCGCATGGCTCCCTCGCCGCTGAAATCATTGAGACCAACGAGAACAGCATTATGCCTCTTGGCACATTTGTTGAAGACAAATGAGCCTTAATAGATGAGACCTCCATTAAATGCCACCAGAATGGCACATTTGTCATCTTGACATTGGGCGGCAAAAAGTTGTATGCTGATGGCACGTTACGAATGGCCATTTCGCAAACGGTTTTATTAAAAGTTTCATCAAGTCACAAGGAGGTTTTTATCGTTTTGGAATACGCTACGGAATCTCACTGGCTGGCTGGAAACTGCTAAAATAGGGCTTCTTACAGATATACATAGAGCCAACACAACTAGTGAAAATGGTTACAGCCGTTTCTAGTAAGCCACTATTTTACTAACCAAAAAACTCAGATTACACCAAGCGAACCTGTAACTCGGGTTCGCTTTTTTTTTGTGCATTGCTGAGCTTATCGCAGAGAGATTTAATCAAAGATTACGCAGATTTACCCGTTTTTATTTTTCACTCTCCAATGTCTAAATCACTCAACGACCGAGTTACTTAATCGCCCCGCGCAAAACCTCCGCCGGATGCAACACAGTTCGCCCAACGCCATGCTTGATTTGTTGGCGGCAGCTCACCCCAGCCGCTACTAAAATTGTTTCTGGCGTGGCGGTGCGCATCGCGGGTAACAAACGCCGCTCGGCCATCTTCAGCGAAATGTCAACATGTTCTGCCTCGTAGCCAAAAGAGCCAGCCATGCCACAACAGCTGCTGTCTACTTCTTCTAGTGTGTAGTTAGGCGGCAGGGTCAGGGCGCGGTGGGCGGGCTTGGTGCCAATGAGCGCTTTTTGGTGACAATGGCCGTGCAGCAGTAGGTGGTGTGGTTCCTCTGTAAAACTCAGCTTCAATTTCCCGTTATCAGCTAAATTAGCCACAAATTCCTCGAAACTAAGGCACTGCTGGGCCACCTGCGCCACACGCTCGTCGTTGGGTAACAGCGAGGCATAATCATCGGTGATGGCCGATAGGTCGCTGGGTTCCAGGAAGATGATGGGCAGGCCCTGCACGGCCAGCGGCGCGAGATGATCCAGGACGGTTTTGGCGGTGGTTCTTGCTTTGTCCACGAGACCTTTGGAGAAAGACGGCCGTCC
>CBDUOF010000162.1:0-11347 GCA_965368765.1 uncultured Anaerolineae bacterium
CGCCCCCAAAAAGAGGGAGGCGATAAGGATTTGGGTCGGCCAACGGCCGTTGCAAAGTGCAAAATTGTTGGTGATGATGGCAATCAGTCGTTCACGCGGACTGTCGATAACTCGCGTGGCTACCACCCCCGCCGCATTGCAGCCAAAGCCCATCATCATGCTCAGGGCTTGCTTGCCGTGCGCCCCTGATTTGCGGAAGATGTTGTCTAGATTGAAGGCCACCCGCGGCAGATAGCCAAAATCCTCTAGCAGGGTAAACAGCGGGAAGAAGATTGCCATTGGTGGCAGCATCACGCTGATCACCCACGCGGTGGCCAAGTACATACCATCGATCAACAAGCCACTGATCCACCAAGGCAAACTGGCCCAGGCAGCTGCTTGATGCAGCAGTGGCACCGTTTGGTCGATAAGCAAAGTTGCTAGCAGCGATGATGGCACGTTGGCACCGCTGATCGTCAGCCAAAAGACACCGGTAAACAGCAGCAGCATCATGGGGAAACCCCACACCCGGCTGGTCACGATTTTGTCGATGGTTCGATCCAGGTCGAATCGTGGTTTTTCATCAGGACGCGTGACGGCCCGATCGGCCAGCTGAGCGGCTTCTGTGTAGATGCCCTCCATCAGCTGATCATGGAACTGAGGGCCAATTTCCCAGCGCAGGGATTCGGCCGTTTGTAGAATTTCAAGTGGATCTGTCGCTGGATTCATGGTTGTCATGAGGCCACCTCCAGCGGAATAGCAAACGGCGAAGCATCTGCTTGCGGATCATAGGCTACAACTTCTGGGCGGGTTAAATCGCCCAGCTCACCATGGCGCACCGCCTCCATCAGCCGTTCATCCCCATCTAGCAGCCGCAAAGCCACCCAGCGTGCATTGGGCAAGCCAGGGAATGCCGCTTCAATTTGCGGTACAAGCTTGGCCAGCGCCTGCTTGATGCCGGGGGATTCTGCCTTGCTGCGGTACGGTTTGCAGATGGTTTTGCCCGTGGCCACGTCGTGAATGGCGGCTAGTAGTTCGGGTAGGCCATCGCCGCTGCGGGCGGATGTTGGCACGACCGGCACGCCCAAATCTCGCGCCAGGCGTCGATCATCTATCGTAATCTTGTGGCGGCGGGCTTCGTCTACCAGGTTGAGGCAAACCACGGCGCGGTCGGTAATTTCCAGCACCTGCAGTACTAAGTTCAGGTTACGTTCCAGTCGGGTGGCATCGACCACAATCACGGTGACATCGGGCTGGCCAAATAAGATAAAGTCGCGGGCCACTTCTTCGTCCAGGCTGGTAGAGAGCAAGGAGTACGTGCCGGGTAGATCCACAATTTTGTACTGCTTGTCGCCGTAGCTGTAGCCACCTTCAGCGCGCGTGACCGTTTTGCCTGGCCAGTTGCCCGTGTGCTGGCGCAATCCGGTGAGTGCGTTGAATACCGTGCTCTTGCCCGTATTGGGGTTGCCTGCCAGCGCCACGACAAAATCTGAGTTTTCCATATTCACGCCAAGCTTGCGCAAGTTGCCCGCATTGTGCATGGGGCATCCCTCGCAGCCGGAGGCGGTTGGGTTGATTTGTTTTGTAGTCATAGGTTTGTTTCCATACGTTTTGAGACAGTGATTAGAAGGCGGAAGTTCTTAGCCTCAATCTCCAGTTCTCAATCTTTTCTTTATCCAGCTACGGCCGTTTCGGCTGCCTTTTGCTTGACATAAATGTAATTTGCCTGATTAGGACGCAGGGCAATGAGTGCGCCGCGAATGCGGTAGGCGGTCGGTTCACCGCTGGGGCTTCGCATTTCTGCCGTGATGGTAGTGCCTGGCAAAATGCCTAAATCCATAAAGCGGCGTCGCTCTGCGCCACGGCACTTAGGTGAAATTTTTGTGACAACGGCCGTTTCACCCAGCGGCAAATCTGTGAGCTTCTGGCCAGTGCTCTTAACGTCAACGGCCGTATCTATTGCCGCTGGTTCAAGGGGCAGCACTGAAATGTTTCGGGCCACAATCGGTGCCAGCAAATGCTCATTCCCATTGGCCCAAAAGCGGATGCGCGTTGGGGTTGTTTCGATAACCCGCACGATTTGCCCGGGATGCAGCCCCTCAGCCACCAGCTGAGCGTATACCGCTTCGGGTTCATCCTCCAAATGGACAATCCGGGCGGCGAGGTTGGCCGCCAATTCATTGATGGGCTGGCCTCCGTGCTCCACGTAGCTGCCCTGCGCTGTGGGAATCGGATCGCCGTGCGGATCGTGCGTGGGATTACCCAGTTTGGCGGCCAGGGCGTTGGCTTCTTCAGGCGTCAGCTGATGCTCTCGCTGCTCTGCCTGACTGTGCCAATCTGCCTCAGCAAAGCCTGTTTTTTCCGCCAGGTATCGCTCCCATAGGCGGTGTGCCCGTATGATGTGCAAAGCTGATTCCAGGCCAGTGGGCGTTAACGTAATTTCGCTGTTAGTGAACTGTACCAGCTGACTGTGCTGCATATCGCTAAGCAAGCTGGTGGCATCATTGGTCTTAATGTGCAGCGCCCCCGCAATGCTTTCTATGGTGGGGTGACGGCCGTTTTGCAGGTACTTGTAAATATGCTTCAGGGCATCTTCATGTCGCGCCCGCTCGGTCATCTGTCTTGCTTGCTGCCAGCGGGCCAAAATGCCCTTCTCCGGCCAAAGGAAGACGGCCGTTAGCAACAGCAGTGCTGTTCCAATTAAAAGTAGGTTTGCCGGATTTGTTACCATGTCATCGCCTGCAATATTTTGATATATCTAAAAAATAAGTTTACAGTGGTATATTTTATACAAAATGCCGCCCGTGTCAAGCAAAAAAGCAGCCTCCGAATCTCTTGCGGAAGCTGCTTTTGGGGAACTGGCTGTCTTCAAATATAGGAAGTGGACGCTGACTCTGATTGGGTTTACAGGCACGTGGCGAAAAGATACCTAAATGAAGGCCACTTCCTCACGTATCTTGTCTCTTACCACGGGCATTTCGCTGAAAAAGGCCAGATAGGCCTGGCTGACAGGGTCATCGGCACCATGAAGTAGGCGGTCCAGTGCGGCATAGTTGGCAAGCCAGAAAATCCAGATGGACTGTGGCCCTTCACCAATGCCGCCGCTAGCCGCAACCACTTCTTTGATCCATGCGTTCTCTTGCACGACATCATGAAGTTGACGCGCTTTTTTGGCGTGATCTTGTGAAAATGGCTGCGGCCATTCAAACTCGATAATCAAATAAAGTCCTACTTGATGTTTACTCATGATTTGCTCCTTTTTGGTCCAGGCGGTCGATGACAAGGCTTCGGGTGCGTATTTGGGGTGCCAGATTTTAGTACGGATGTTCTGTTCAGTCAAAAGGTTGTGCGTCTGCGAGTTGCTTGGGCAGCGTTCTGCGAAGCATATATGAGGAAAACGAGCCAGGTTGTTATCTTCTCTTAAGATTTAAGTTGTAAGATTCTCTACGGTTAACCGCTCTGTGTCATGGATACTTGCGATTGGAATCTATTTACTTATGAGGAGTCAGGGAATTGATGAAAGAAAATATCATGCAGCAAACCAAGCCACTGCAACCGAATAACAGCCACTTTTTGCAGAGGCATGGCACGAAGCTGCTGGCTTTGCTTTTTTGGGCGACTGTGGTTGGCGGTTACTATCTTTATGCTAACCAAAATGATTTTACTTTGACAGACAGCCTCCATGCCGTAGTAGGTTTCTTGACACATGGCTTTTACGGCCCGCTGCTTTATGTGCTGCTCTACACATTACGGCCGTTGCTCTTTTTTCCTTCCACCTTACTGACGTTGCTCGGTGGGTTCTTGTTTGGGCCGTTGGGCATTATTTATACGATGCTGGGCGGCAACTTGTCGGCACTATTTGCCTATGGGGTCGGACGCTACTTTGGACAGGGCGTTTTGGATGAGGAGGAAAATAGCAGCATCATTCAAAACTATACCCAACGTCTGCGACAGAACAGTTTTGAGACAGTGCTGGTGATGCGCCTTCTCTTTTTGCCCTATGATTTGGTAAATTACGCCGCTGGCTTTCTAAAGATTAGTTGGAAGCCGTTCCTGGCAGCAACGGCGATTGGCTCTTTGCCTGGGACGATCTCGGTGGTGCTGTTTGGCAGTTCGTTTGGCACGCTGGAGGAATTGATGGCTGGTGAGGTTCAGCTAAATCCCGTGACGTTGGGGATTTCGGTCGTTTTGATTTTGGTCAGTATTGGCTTGTCTCGCGTTATTAAAAAACGGGAAGTTCCTCAGAAGTAAAAGCTGAAACCTTGCCTTACTTGTTACCTACCATCTGCCCTTGCAAAGGAGTCTCCCTCAATGGTCGCGGAAATTAAAGTTGCCCCCTACGATGAGTACAATAAAATTTTGGTTCAAAATGGCCATCCAGCAGATTGGCAAAACCCGACGCCAAACGGCCGTTACAACCTCCTGGTCATTGGCGGCGGCTCAGCGGGGCTCGTGGCTGCCGTCGGTGCTGCCGGAATTGGCGGCAAGGTGGCGCTGGTGGAGAAGCATATTTTGGGCGGCGACTGTCTGTTTGCCGGCTGCGTTCCATCCAAAACAATCTTGCGCTCAGCCAAGGCAATTGGCGATATTCGTCGGGCAGAAGCGTTGGGCGTACACATCAGTGGTGAGGTAACGGTTGATTTTGCAGCGGTGATGGAACGCATGCGCCGGATTCGTGCCGATATTAGCTACCACGATTCGGCCACACGGTTCCGTGATATGGGCATCGATCTATTTTTGGGCAAGGGTGCGTTCACCGGCAAGAACAGCTTTGAGGTAGACGGCCGTACCATCCACTTTAGTAAAGCGGTTATTGCCACCGGCTCTCGTGCAGCCCACATTCCCATCCCTGGCCTGGCGGAAACAGGCTACATTAACAACGAAGGCGTCTTTGAACTGACACAGCGGCCGAATCGGCTGGCGGTCATTGGCGCTGGGCCGATTGGCGCGGAAATGGCGCAGGCCTTTGCCCGCTTTGGCAGCGCAGTAAGCGTGCTGGACCTTATGCCCACCATCGGCGGCCTGCGTGACCCAGAAGGAATTGAGCTGGTGCGCAATGCCCTGGAAGCAGATGGCGTGCAGTTCTACCTGGAAAGCCAGACGGAAAAAATAGAGGGGGTGGGAGATGAAAAAGTAATCACCTTTAAGCATAATGGCGAAACCAAAACGTTGGCGGTTGATGAGATTTTGCTGGCAGCGGGGCGTCGTCCCAATATTGAAGGGCTGAATTTAGAGGCGGCTGGGGTAGAATATAGTAAGAAAGGCGTCACGGTAGATGACCGGCTGCAAACAAGCAACGGCGATATTTTCGGTGCTGGCGATGTTGCCATTCCGGCTCAATTTACCCACACGGCCGATGCCACAGCCCGCATGGTGCTGCAAAATGCCTTCTTTTTTGGACGCAAAAAGTACAGCAACCTCATTATTCCCTGGACGGTTTACACAGACCCGGAAATTGCCCACGTGGGGCTGTTTGATTATGAAGCTGAGGAACAGGGAACGGCCGTAGACACCTTCACCGCCTATGTCCAGGATACGGATCGTGGCCGGGCTGATGGGGATGATGGCTTTGTCAAGATTTACGTGAAAAAAGGCAGCGACAAGATTCTGGGGGCAACCATCGTTAGCCGCCACGCTGGGGAGATGATTAGTGAGGTTACGACGGCAATGATGGCTGGCAGCGGGCTTGGGACCCTATCTCAAACCATTCACCCCTATCCTACGCAGGCAGAAGCAATCAAAAAGGCGGCTGATGCCTGGAACCGTACCCGCTTAACGCCCACCGTGGCTAAACTGTTTGATAGATGGCTTGCCTGGCGTCGCTAGGTAAACTCCAGAATCTCTTCGGAAATCCCCAGGTGCGCAAACGGCGGTTTCCTTGAGGAATCGGCAACGCCTACAAAGATTTCAATTTTGAAAAATTGTTGCCGATTGCCTAAGGCGTGAAGATAGGAATTGAGACTGAGAGATGCACGTGTCGGTGATTGTTCCTGCGTATAACGAAGCAAACGTGTTGCGGAAGACCCTGACACGCATTTACCAGGCGATTGAGTTCAACAGGAATGAAGCAACTGCCTGGGATCTTATTGTTTGCGACAATAATTCGTCGGATGAGACGGCCGTCATCGCCAGGGAGCATGGGGCCACCGTCGTCTTTGAACCCATCAACCAGATTTCCCGCGCCCGCAACGCCGGGGCCGCTGTTGCAAAAGGGACCTGGCTCCTGTTCATTGATGCGGATTCGTACCCAACGCCACATCTACTCGCAGACAGTCTGGAAGTGATCCGGGACGGCCGTTTCATTGGCTGCGGCACAACCGTTTTGGTTGAGGGAGGCACCCTGTTCAACAAGCTGCGCATGGAGCGTCTGAATCCGCTGTTTCGCTTGTTTAACTGGAGCGGTGGGGCGTTTTTGCTGGTGGAGCAGGCTGCTTTTGCGGCCCTTGGCGGCTTTAGCACCGATTTGTATGCGTATGAAGAGGTTGATTTGGTGATTCGGTTGAAACGATACGGCCGTAAACAAAATAAACAGTTCACCGTCTTGCATCGTCACCCGGTCATTACGTCAGGGCGCAAGGGGGAGATAGGGTTCATTTCTTTGGGACGATTGTTTCTCTCCAACTTTTTGGCGGTAATTTTGTTCGGGCTACATTATCTTTTGCCGGGAGCCATCGTCAGGAAGCTTGGCTCCCGACTGCTGGGCTACTGGTATGAACAACGATGACAATACAAACTGAATTCGACATTGCTATTATTGGCTCCGGCATTGCCGGGTCGGCGCTTGGCGCAATTTTGGCCCGCCAGGGGCAGCGGGTCGTGATCTTTGAGGCAAAGTCGCACCCGCGCTTTGCCATTGGTGAATCGCTCATTTTGGAGACGTCAGAAATGATGCGGGCTCTGGCCCACTTTTACGATGTGCCGGAGATGGCTTACTTCAGCACCGAGAATTTTCTGGCGTTTGCCGGAACCACTCACGGCATCAAGCGGCATTTTGGCTTCTTACACCATGAAAAAGGGCAGCGGCACAATCCGCGGCATACCCTTCAGGCGATTATTCCCAAGGAGCCACACGGCCACGAACTGCATCTCTACCGGCAGGACACCGACTACTTTATGATGAACACGGCCGTTTCCTATGGCGCACAGGTTCGGCAAAACATGGCCGTTCAAGACGTTCAGCCCCACGATGACCATGTGCAAATCTTTCCCGCCAACGGGGATCCTGTCACCGCCAAATTCGTGGTGGATGCGGGCGGGTTTCGTTCCATCCTGGCCCAAAAGTATGGGGAGCGAGATCTTAATCTCCAAACCCACTCACGCGGACTATTTACCCATATGATCAACGTGCCGGGTCACGCCCGCGCCAATGGCAGCCGTGTCGACTATCCGCTGCCGTTTCCGATGGCCGAAGGCACCCTGCACCACCTGTTTGCGGGGGGGTGGCTTTGGGTAATTCCCTTTGACAACCACGCCGAATCCACCAATCCGCTGTGCAGCGTGGGACTGTTGCTAGACCCACGTCTGCATCCGCCGCGCCCTGATCTTACGCCTGAAGCGGAGTTTTTTGACTTCATTCAGCGCTATCCCAACATTGCTACCCAGTTTGCCGGGGCGCGTGCCGTACGGGACTGGGTGCGGGCAGATCGCCTGCAATACAACACGCGCCGGGTAGTAGGTGACCGCTGGGCGCTGCTTGGGCATGCGGCTGGCTTCATCGATCCGCTCTATTCAAAGGGGTTGTACAGTTCATTAACGGCCGTCTTTATCCTGGCACATCAACTCCTGAAAGCAAGCGCGACGGGCGACTATTCTGCCGCCGCCTTTGCTGACCTGCAGACCGTCAGCCACAACTTTGTTTGCTCGGCTGACCGACTCATTGCCAACAGCTACCGCGCCTTCCGACACTATAAATTGTGGCAGGTGTACAGCGTGATGTGGCTGCTGGGCGCCTACACTGAGCTGGTAAAGTTAAACATGATGCGGGCGCAGGCCGGAACGGATCGGCAGCATTATGTTGACCAACTCGTAACGCTAAAGCTTGTCGGGGGTGGTTTCGCCGAGTTTGACAAGGTGGCAGACACCGTTGATAGGCTGATGGAACAAGTAGATCCTGGAGATGATATGGCCGTCACCCAAACGGTCCAGCAAATTAACCAAATCTTCCGCGATCTGCCCTGGATTGCAGATCCCTTTGTGGCGCTGCTGGACGGCAAAACCTACCTGCCCAAGAACAAAATTCGGCTTAGCCTGCTAAAGCCGGGCGAGGGCTTTATGCGCTCTGGTGCTTACAAGGCCCACTTTTTTGGCAATCTCACTATGCAAGATTTGCTTATTTATGGAGCCAAGGAAAAGCTGCGCTATGCCCGCCCGGTTCTAAATCGAGCGCATAAGAAATTGTTCCAGCAACGAGCCAAGCGCTAAATTCATGCAAACGTACTCACACTTTTTGTTAACGGCCGTTCTTCACCGATTCAGCAAACCCGCTGATCCAGACGCTGTGTCTGGCTTACTGGCAGGCTCTGTCGCCCCAGACATCCCCCTGGGTCTGCTGAGTCTGGGTTATGTGGTGGATCGGCGTCTCATTCGTCGCCACTTGCCGGACAAAACCCGCTGCAGCCCCACCTACAACGAACTGTACTTCAACAATCCGTGGTGGATTGCTGCTCACAACAGTCTGCACGCACCGCTGCCCCTGTTTGGCCTGATCCTGTTGGGCCGCCTGATGCGCCGCCCGCGGTTGATTTGGTTTGCTCTGGGCTGCTTGGGCCATACGGCCGTCGATATTATCACGCATGCAGACGACGGACCTGTGCTGTTCTTTCCGCTCAACTGGCGGGTTCGCTTCAAGGCCCCAGTTAGCTACTGGGACCCGGCGCATGGGGGACGCGTGTTTCGCCGGATAGAGCATTTGTTGGATTTAGTGCTGTTGCTTTATCTTTTCTTGCAGCGAACGAGCCCAGAAAGGGAGCCAACCTATGTTTGATGACCGCATGCGCCTGGTGAAAGACAGCGTCTTTTCCCCGATGGCCCAGCCATTGCAGGCAATTCCCCCCTGGCTATTTTCCGTCATGGGTTTAATGGCAGGCGTGGGAGCGGCCCTTGCCTTGTGGCAGCAGGCGTATCTCATGGGCTTTTTGCTGTGGGTGCTGAACCGTGTCTTTGATGGCCTGGACGGCGCAGTGGCCCGCGTGAGCCACAAGCAGAGCGATTTGGGCGGCTATCTAGACATTGTGATTGATTTTGTGGTTTATGCGGCCCTTCCGGTTGGGCTGGCGCTGGGGCGGATGGAAACGGCCGTTACCTACGGCCTGCTCTTTTTGCTTTGCACATTTTACGTTAACGGCGCCTCTTGGATGTATCTCGCGGCCATTTTGGAGAAACGCAGCCGACGCCACGCGGACAGACTTACCTCCGTGATCATGCCCACTGGCCTCATTGGCGGCACGGAAACAATCCTCTTTTACTCTGCCTTTATTATTTTTCCGGGTGCGTTGGCCTGGCTGTTTGGCCTCATGGGTTCTCTGGTCGCCATCACCGTCGTGCAGCGGCTGGTTTGGGCAATTCGCCACCTTGATTGATTTATCTGCAGATTTTCTATCTGTAACACCATTATTTCGTATTTAGAAGGAAACGTTATGCCAAAGCTACGCCCTGGCCATTTGGCGCCAGAAGTCACATTAAAAACCTTGGGGGGAACGGCCGTTCCCCTTTCATCCCTTTGGGGCAACGGCCGTTCCGCGCTGCTCATCTTCCTGCGCCACCTTGCCTGACTGCCCTGTCGCGATCATGTGGCCCAGGTTGTGGCCCATCACGAACAGTTCCAGGCAGCAAACGTCCAAATTGCCACTATCTCTTTTGGCACAGAGTATTGGTCGAACATGTGGCTGCAAGAGACAAACTCACCCTTTCCCTTTTTGGTCGATCAGGCATTGGCTTCTTACCGTGCTTATGGGCTGGACAGTTCTGCCCTGCGTGCCTGGAGCCCGCGCAATTTGCTCTACTATGCCAAAGCGAAGCTCCAAGGGCGCGAAACGCTGGGCAATCGTGGGGATACGCATCAGCTGGGCGGGGATTTTGTAGTGGGGCCGAACGGCCGTCTTCGGCTTGCCCACCCCAGCCGCGACCCAATCGATCGGCCGTCTATCGACCAGCTATTGCATGCCATCCGGGCCAGCCAACCGCCTGTTCGGCGAGACCCTAATCCAGCGTCACAAACTGGTCGGTCCGGGCCGATTGGTACAGGGCCAGAACGGTTTTAACGTGGTTGCGCGTTTCTTCCAGGGTGAGGTAGGGAGAACGGCCGTCTAAAACCGCTGCCTGTAAATCCTCAACTTCGCCCAAATAGAGCGACATTTCCGGCACAGTAATCTCCTCCGGTTCAGACGCTTTTGGGTAAAACATGAGCTGTCGTTGCCCATCGTTGTGCCCCACAAATGGCCGACTCATGGTAAGGCGTCCTTCTGTGCCGATAATTTCAGCAAAGGTGTGCCACGGCGTGCAGAACGAGGAACTAATTTGGGCCACTGCCCCGTTGGCGTACCGCATCTGCCCGGCAAACACCTCATCCACGCCGCTCTCGCCAATCCATTGCGTGCCCATCACCTGTTGCGGTGGTCCACCCATGATAAATTGTGCCAAACTGAGTGGATAAACCCCGATGTCCCACATACAGCCGCCACCCCATTCTGGCACCAGCCGGATATCTTCCCGCGTGTCAAAGGCAAAGTTGAACACGCTGCGCACCATGGTGATGCGCCCTAAACGGCCGTTTTGCACCATCTCGCCCACAATTTTTGTCTGGGGATGATGCCGATACATAAACGCTTCCGTCAATATACAGCCTGTTTGCCGGGAAACGGCCGTCATCTCATCCACCTCAGCCAGGGTCAGGGCAAACGGCTTTTCACAGAGCACGTGCTTGCCCTGCCGCATCGCCTTGATTGACCATTCCGCATGCAGGTGGTTGGGCAGACTGATATAGACGGCATCTACGGTGTCCGAGGCCAACATTTCCTCGTAGCTGCCAAACGCCTGGGGAATCTGCCACTTTTCGGCATAAGTCTGGGCAGAATCCTGGCTACGGCTGGCAACCGCCACCAGCTCGCCTCTTGCCGATTCACGTATAGCCGGAATCAATCGCCGGTTTATATTGGCCGTAGAAAGCAATCCCCATCGAATTTTAGACATGAAAACCTCCAAATGTGAGTTTAACGAAACCTGACAGAGCTCAATCAGTCGCTAGCCTGACAAATCCGTTTAGCCAAGACCGGTCAGGTATAAAAATATGCCCCATTCTACCACTTCCTTCATCAGCCTTCCTTCACCTGTTCACAATTTCTTCAAGATTGTGCGGCATATTTACCACATC
>CBDUOF010000163.1:0-11173 GCA_965368765.1 uncultured Anaerolineae bacterium
GCTAACCCCGTTTTACTTCATCCAACAACTGACCATCCGGGCCAAGCAGCATCACGTCCAGTGCCATCTGCCCCACCGCATGCGTAGAGCAACTCAAGCAGGGGTCAAAGGTGCGGATGACCGCTTCTACGCGGTTCAGCATGCCTTCTTCAATTTTGGGTGAACGGATGAACTGCCGAGCCACCTGTAAGACGCCTTTATTCATTGCCAGGTTGTTGTGTCCCGTGGCGATGATCAGGTTTACCCAGCGAATCAGGCCATTTTTATCGATTTTGTAATGATGCATTAGCGTGCCGCGTGGTGCTTCTGAGGTGCCTATTCCCTCAAAAGCATTGGGCTCAGCGTGGGCACGGACGTGCTCGTTCAAAATGTCGGGCTTGTCGAGTAGCTGCTGGATGCGCTCGATGCAGTATAAAATTTCTACCAGACGGGCGTAATGGTATTGGAACGAGCTCAAAATAGCGCCCCGTTGTAACATGCGGAACTCAGCCCATTCCTGGTCCGCCAACGGCGTGCCGCAGCGAGAAATGATGTTCATTCGTGCCAATGGCCCTACCCGATAAATGCCATTCGGGTAACCCATCGGCTTGTAAAACGGCGATTTGAGATAGGAATCTGGCTCAACGGCCTCAGAAATAAAATCCATGTAGCGTGCCGGGTCTAGCTGGTCGGCGACAACATTGCCCACAGCATCCACGATGCGCAGCTTGCCATCATAAAAGGCAAGCTCCCCGTTGGGATCGACTAACCCCATGAACAGGGTAGGGAAATTGGCGAAGCTGCGGATTTCGGGGTTGAAATTACCGAAAATCTCTTTATACCAGATAAGCGTGCGTAGAATCCGTTCCTTTGCATCTGGGATTTGGGCCATGATGGTGCTGTGATGGTCTTCGGTGAGAGGCGCGCTAACGCCGCCGGGCACGACCCAGGCGGGATGAATACGCTTGCCCCCCAGCAGCTCTATGATCGATTGGCCAAACTTGCGCAGGGCGATGCCATCTTTGGCAAGGTCTGGCGCCTTTTGCATGACGCCAAAAATGTTGCGTTCGGCCGGATCAGCGTCAAAACCCATCACGAAATCTGGAGCAGAAAGGTGGAAGAAGCTAAGGGCGTGGGATTGAATGATTTGGGCCAAGTTCATGATGCGGCGCAGGTTTGCGGCCGTTTCAGGTATCTTCACCGCCAGCAGGGCATCTCCGGCTTTGGCCGAAGCCATCAGGTGACTCACGGGGCAAATGCCACAGATTCTGGCGGTAAGAGCGGGCATTTCATAAAACGGCCGTCCCTCCGTCATCTTCTCAAAACCGCGAAACTGGGTGACATGAAACCGGGCATCCGCCACTTTCCCCTGGTCATCCAGTTGAATGGTAATTTTGCTGTGCCCCTCAATGCGGGTTACGGGATCAATTGTAATTGTTTTACTCATTGGAAATTATCCTATTTTGGGATGAGTAATTAAGTAACTGGCAATTGGGTAATTTTATAACGAACCCAATTACCTAATACGCAATGACTAATTACTTCTCTCATGCGCCAAACCGCGTCTTGCCGGTCAAATCCGGTTCCCGCCCGGCCAATAACTCAGTCACCACATAAAAAATGGTGTCGGCCGATGGTGGGCAGCCAGGTACAAACACATCCACATCGACCACCTGGTGAATCGGTACAGACATCTCGCGCAGCGGCGGAATAACCTTGACGGGGATATGCTGATTTTCATCGGCATTTTCCAGGTAAGCGCGATCGAGCAGCGCTACTGGCGTAAAGGGATTGCGCATCCCTGGTACGTTGGCCGTTACGGCGCAGTCGCCCAGTGATACCAAAATTTTGGTGTGGGCCCGAACCATCTGAATTTTTTCATAATCGTCTTCATTGCTGACGGCGCCTTCGACCAGGGTGACATCTGCCATTTCCGGGAACTGTTTATTGTCCACCAGCGGGCTGTAAACTACGTCGGCCAGTTCGGCCAGCCCGATTAGCCTTTCGTCAATATCTAAGAAAGACATGTGGCAGCCAGAACAGCCATCCAGCCAGACAGTGGCAAATTGTGCCTTGCTCATTGCTCACCTCCATTGCCGTTTCGCCCCTCGCGCATTAGGCGAAGATAGGGCAGAAACTCATGTTTTTTGCGCATTTCGGCCACTGACGTGCCTTTTTCAAACAGCGCCCCAGTAGGGCAGACCTGGACACACTTGCCACAGCTGGTGCAGCTTTTGGCCTCACCCCAGGGCTGGTTAAGGTCCGCCACAATGCGGGCTTCCGCGCCGCGCCCCATCACGTCCCATGTGTGCGCACCTTCTACCTCATCACAGACGCGCACACATCGGGTACACATGATGCATCGGTTATGATCCAGGCCAAAGAAGGGGTGGCTCGCATCTACGGGCAAGCTGGGATTAAGGTATGGGACGCTGACGTGGGTCATGCCCAAATCGTACGCTTTGTCTTGCAGTTCACAATTGCCGTTGGAGACGCAAACTGAACAGACGTGGTTGCGCTCAGAAAAGAGCAGTTCGACGGTTTGCTTGCGGTACGCTTTGAGCCGTTCGGAATTGGTAATGATTTCCATGCCTTCATCTGGATAGGTCGTGCAGGCTGGGAAGAGGCGGTGAGACCCTTTGATTTCTACCATGCAGAGGCGGCAGCCACCAAAGGCTGAAACGCCTTCCAGGTAGCAGAGGGTGGGAATGCGGATGCCGTTTTCGCGGGAAAGTTCTAAAATGGTTTCGTCTTCGCGGGCACCAATATCTTGCCCATTAATCTTGAAAGTAATAATGCGGGAACGTCTCATGAGACCACCTCCTGATTGGCAACGGCCGTTTCCGGCATTGTTTCACCGTCGCGCAGCAGATCCAGGTATTCTTGCCGAAAATATTGCAGCGTACTTCGCACCGGATTCGGGGCCGTTTGGCCCAAACCGCACAGGCTCATCTCCCGTACCATCGTCCCCATATTTTCCAGTAAGGCTAAATCGTGGCTGGTTGCCTCTCCCGTGTAAATTTTATCTAGCAGGTTGTACATATGAACCGTGCCAACGCGACAAGGCACACATTTGCCACACGATTCCGTTTTGCAGAACTCCATGAAGTAGCGTGCCACGTCGACCATGTTAGATGTTTCATCCATCACAATCATGCCGCCGGACCCCATGATGGAGCCCAGTTTTACCAGCGATTCATAATCAACCGGGGTATCAAAATAGGCGGCTGGAATGCAGCCTCCGGAGGGGCCGCCAGTTTGTACTGCCTTAGCCTGGTGCCCATCGGGGATGCCCCCACCAATTTCAAACACAATTTCGTGCAGCGGTATGCCCATTGGTACTTCAATAAGGCCCGTGTTGACAATGCTGCCCGCCAGGGCAAAGACTTTGGTTCCCTTGCTCTTTTCTGTGCCAATGCTGGCGTACCAATCACCCCCATTGCGAATGATGGGCGCGATACTGGCGAACGTTTCTACATTATTGATGAGGGTGGGTTCGCCCCACAGCCCAAGCTCGGCGGGGTAGGGTGGACGTGGCCGCGGTTGACCGCGTTTGCCCTCTACAGAGGCAATGAGCGCGGTTTCTTCACCACAGACAAAGGCGCCGGCACCCAGCCGAATGTCGATCTGGAAGTTGAAGGTGGTGCCACAAATGCCGTCACCGAGGACGCCCAGCCGCCGCGCCTGGTTGATGGCTTTCTTGAGCCGGGCCACAGCCAAGGGATATTCGCCACGGACGTAGATGTACCCTTTGCGTGCGCCGATGGCGTAACCAGCCAGGGTCATCCCTTCCAGTATGCGGTGGGGATCGCTTTCCAAAACGGAGCGGTCCATAAAGGCACCGGGGTCGCCTTCGTCGGCGTTGCAGATAACATATTTCATTTGGGTGGCGTCGGCTTTTGCCACGGTGGTCCATTTGAGGCCAGTGGGGTAGCCGCCTCCGCCGCGACCGCGTAGACCGCTGCGCAGCACCTCGTCGATGATATCGTTGGGCGCCATTTCGGATACGGCCGTTAATAACGCCGCATACCCTCCCGCTGCCACGTACTCTTCAATTCGTTCCGGGTCAATAAAGCCGCTGTTTTCCAGCACAATTTTTGTTTGGCGTTGGAAAAACGGCACATCTGTCGGACAAACTCGCTTGGTGAACTGCTTGCCCTGGCTGATTGCCTGAACAAGTGGTTTGGCGTCAACGGCCGTTACGTCTTGGTAAAGCGTTGACGCTAGCTTAGCATCTTTATGCGTTACAGAGACTAGCGGGCCGCGTGAGCACAGACCCATACAGCCAACGCCTTTGGCGATACAGTCCGCGTGTTCCCCCTGTTCGATTTGTTCTTGGACTGCCTGCAACACCTTGTCACTTTGGGAAGAAAGACAGCTGGCGGCAATACAAACTTGAACCGTGTGGTCTACTTTGGCGGCAGCTTCTTGCTCTTTACTTATGATTCGTTCCAATCGTTCATGCATCATCTTCTGACCACCTCCGCAAGGTTACCAACGTTTTTTCCGGGCTCTGGTTGCCCACGACCTCCCCATCAAACACGGCAACAGGTGCCAGGCCACATGCGCCCACGCAGCGCGCCGTGAGTAGGGAAATCTGTTCGTTGGCCGTGGTTTCGCCTGGCTTGAGGTTGTAAGCTTGCTGGATTTTTTCCAGCAGCCTGGGACCTCCCTTGATGTAACACGCCGTGCCGGTGCAAACAACACAGCTGTGTTTGCCCGCTGGTTTCAGGCTAAACAGGTGATAAAACGTCGAGACACCATACACTTGGCTAAGCGGCACGTGCAGCGACGCCGCCACATAATTCAATGACTCTTCATCCAGAAAACCAAACGCTTCTTGCACTGTGTGTAGCGTTTCGATCAGCGCGCTGCGCCGGAATCCGTTGCGGCGCATGGCGGCCTGCACAAAGCGCCAGCGCTTGTCCTCGGTTGGCGGACTGATCTGTTTGGGATTGGCTAACATGCAAACTCCTTATTGCGGTCGTGCAGATTTGAGTCAGTTACGTTGCACTTAAGCCTGCACATGGGTAAAGAATACGCTTATGAAAGTTCGCCCACTTCAACGTCGATTGATTTCAATTGAAACTGCTCGCCAGATACAATGTTCACGCGGATGCCCTGGCAGCGTGGGCAAGCGGTTAGCTCGTACTCAAGGGTATAATCCTGCTTGCATGCCTGGCAGTGTAGTTTGGCGGGGATACGATGGAAGATTAATATTGCCCCTTCACACACGTTGCCCTGGCTGATAACATCCCAATAGAACTGCACGGAATCATCGATAATTGTGGAAAGTGCGCCGATTTCTAAATGCAGGGCAGTGACCCGGTGCGCCCCGGCCTCATTGGCGTGGTGTTGGGCAAGGTCAAGTATTTGCTGGGTGATCGCTAATTCATGCATTTGATAGTTTCTAATCTTTGCCAAACGATTGTGTTAGGGAGCAAATGTGAAGCTTTGGGCATGTTTTTGCAGCATCGAACCTTTTTTAACCATGTTACTCACTTTCAATTTAATAGCGATTGCGATCTTTCAGGTTTATTTGTGATAAATGTCACAATCCGATTTTTATTCAGCCGCTTGAGGCGGGCTGGATTGAGATACACTGTTTTGGAGGTTACAAGAAAGAATGAATGAGCCAATAATTGATGTGGCAATTGTCGGTGGCGGCGTCTCTGGCATTTATACGGGTTGGCGGCTGCTAACGGCCGAATTAGATCAAAGTCATTTGGGGGGAAACGGTCCGTTAAATGTACAGCTTTTTGAGCTGAGCGACCGGATTGGTGGACGATTGATTTCGTTGGATCCCCCGGAGATGGTTGGCATTAAGGCGGAGTTTGGCGGGATGCGCTATCTGACCAACCAGCCCTTGGTGGCTGG
The DNA here is from genome assembly GCA_965368765.1 of uncultured Anaerolineae bacterium. Taxonomy (GTDB): domain Bacteria; phylum Chloroflexota; class Anaerolineae; order Promineifilales; family Promineifilaceae; genus Leptofilum. Next base: position 5,857 of record CBDUOF010000163.1, read on the forward strand.
ATTGGTGCAGCGTTTGGGCCTGCCGACACGGCCGTTTCCCGTCAGCGGCCCCGAAAATATCTATTACATTCGCGGCCAACACTTGCGCCAGTCTGAATTTGCCAATCCAGACAAAGTGCCGTATCGGGTACGCTGGCAGGAGCAGGGCAAAACGCCCGGGCAGCTGATTATGGAAGCGATTGATGTGTTGATCCCAGGTGCGACCCAGCTAACGGCCGACCAGTGGCTAGAGGTGAAGAAGCATTACAAATTTAACGGCCGTTTCCTGTGGGAGTTGGGCTTTTGGAATTTGCTGCACCAGGTGATGAGCAGTGAGGCCTACAAGCTGGTGATGGATGCAGGTGGTTATAACACGACGATGACAAACTGGAATGCAGCTGAGGCCATTCCCTGGTATTTGTCTGATTTTGGGCCGGAGGCACAGTATCGTACGGTGATTGAAGGCATGGAGAGCGTACCGCACACCGTAGCCCAGCGCTTCATCGAGGCGGGCGGGCAGATTCATTTTGACAGTCGCCTGAATACCTTTGCCCGCCGGGAAGATGGCTTGATTGAGCTGAAGATAGACGGCCGTTCCCCTTTGCTGGCCCGTCATCTTGTTCTGGCGATGCCGCGTCGTGCGCTGGAGCTGCTGGACGACGACACGGAATTTTTGCTGCATCCAGCCGTGAAGCCGCTGATCCCCACGGTGTCGCCGCATCCCATGTTTAAACTATTTTTGTGCTATCGGTATCCGTGGTGGCAAGATGCAGGGGTGAACAACGGCCGTTCTGTCACTGATTTGCCCGTCCGCCAGGTATATTACTTTGGGTCTGAGGCGGAAGGGCCAGCGGCTTTTAATCGTGAGCTGCGCGACTCATTGGTGATGGCCAGCTACGACGATGGGCCGTTTGTTGGCTTTTGGACCGGCCTGGCGGAACAGGGGCACAGCACCACGCACTGTTTCCCGCCGTCGGACGAGCCGCGCTGGAACCGATACGCCTGCCCGCCGGGGATGGTGACCCACGCCCAGCGACAGCTCCAGCTGGTCCATGATTTGGAATACATCCCGGAGCCATACGCGGCGGGCTTCCAGGATTGGGGGCAAGACCCGTTTGGCGGGGCCTGGAATTCGTGGAACATTCACGTGAAGGCGTGGGAAGTGCAGGAGAAAATCGTACAGCCATTGGCGGATACGGCCGTTTACATTATCGGTGAAGCGTATTCTGGCTCGCAGGGCTGGATTGAAGGAGCGTTGGAAACGGCCGAAGCGCTGCTGCAGCAAAAGTGGGAGGTACCACATGGCTGAGCCAGAGATTGTGGCCTTTGATTTGGAAGGCACGCTCACGGCGGGGATCGCCTGGGAAGGGATGCGAGATTATCTGGTAGCGCATGGCGAAGAGGCTAAGTTTCGTCGCTTTTTCCGAAAAAATTTGTTGCCGGCGCTGGCCTATCGCTCTGGCTTGCTGCGGGATGAACGGGCGTTTAAGGAACGCTGGATTTTGGGTGTGCTGCGCCTGTTTGCGGGGTACACGCCGGAACGATTTGACGAAGTGGCAGCCTGGGTCGGGGATCGGACGTTCTGGCCAAATCGGCGTGTGTCGGTGTTGAAAGAACTTGAGGCGCATCGGGCAAACGGCCGTCGCGTCCTCGTCGTATCGGGGATGTTTGAGCCGTTCTTGCACTACTTTGCCGCCAAGCTGAAGGTAGCGTGGATTGGAACACCAGTTGAAATGGTAGACGGCCGTTTAACCGCCGAGATCGTCGGCCAGCTGAACGTGGGAGCGGCTAAAGTGACGCAGCTGCAAAAACGCCCGGGGCGATTGGTGGCGGCGTATGGCGATACGGTGCGTGATATTCCAATGCTGCAACTGGCGGAAACGGCCGTTGCCGTCTACCCAGACAAGCTGCTTCGGCAAGCGTCGCTGCAAAATAATTGGCGCATTTTAACCGAGTGAAGCTAAACTCCAGGCAAATTGTATGATGAGAATGTGACAAAGATCAGGAGACCCGACGCTACAACTACGGTAGGATGCAGGCTGTTTGACAAAAAATACTTAGGACGGGAAGAATAATGAAAATTGCTGTATTTAGCACCAAAAGCTACGATCGCAGCTATCTGGAAGCTGCCAATGAAGATTTAAATCATGAGTTGACTTTTTTTGAAGCCAAACTAGATGAGCGGACCGCTCCGCTGGCGCAAGGTTTTCCTTGCGTCTGCGTTTTTGTAAACGACAATTTGAATGCCCACGTGCTGCTGGAGCTCCAAGCAGGTGGCACCAAATTGCTGGCGTTACGGTCGGCTGGATTCAACCACGTGGATCTCAAGGCGGCGCACCAGCTGGGGATTAGCACCGTGCGCGTGCCGGCGTATTCCCCGCACGCCGTGGCCGAGCATACGGTAGCCCTGCTCATGGCCCTCAATCGTAAAACGCATCGTGCCTACAACCGGGTGCGTGAAGGCAACTTTTCACTCGACGGGCTGTTGGGCTTCGATTTGTATGGCCTGACGGTCGGCATAATTGGCACAGGGCAGATTGGCCAGGCAGCGGCGCGCATTTTTAACGGCTTTGGTTGCAAACTCCTGGGCTACGATCTGTATCCCAATGACGCCTGTGTGGAATTGGGAATGGAATACACTGAACTAGACGACCTGTTTCGTCGTGCGGACATTATCACGCTGCACGCACCGCTCACGCCCGACACATACCACCTCATCAATAGCGACACCCTGGGCCTTATGAAGCGGGGCGTGACGATTTTGAACACCAGCCGTGGCGCGCTCATCGACGCTCAGGCCGTGTTGGCGGGCTTGAAAACGGGCAAAATTAGCCACCTGGGGCTGGATGTCTATGAGGAAGAGGGGGATCTTTTCTTTGAGGATTTGTCCGACCAAATTATCCAGGATGATGTCTTTGCCCGGCTGCTCACGATGCCCAATGTTTTGATCACAGGCCACCAGGGCTTTTTTACGGAAAAGGCGCTGGAAAATATTGCTCGGACGACGCTGGAAAATGTCAAGGAATTTGAAGAGACGGGAAGTTCAGTTAACTTGGTGTCGGCAGAGAAGATTCAGGGGTAGTGGGGTGATTCCTGGGGACGGCCGTTTTACATCCTCGGGGAGCGTATTCGGGTTCGTAGGGCTGGATTGGGGGGGGCTGGAAACGGCGAGGGTACTGCTGCAACAAAAATGGGGTATGGCTGAAAAATTAAAAGAAAACGGCCGTTTCCCTGCACACCCCTTAAGAGAAACGGCCGTTTACCTATCCTACTCCTTAATTACATTTATCTTCGTCTACAGCAACCTCACCAGTTTCATTGGTGCATGTGTATACAGAGGTTGATGTGGCACTCATGTCGCTGGCGAACCAGGCTTGGGCATACCCGCCTCCAGTAGCGTTAGCCGTGTTGTTATTCCCATATCCAGATTGAGCACCTGAACCAATACCGGATGCAGTAGCTGTGTTGTTATTCCCATTACCTGCAGTTGTAAAAGCCTGTTCAGTGGCGGAACCGTGGTTATTGTCGCCGAAAAAGACTTGAGCATTTGCCTGATTTCCAATAGCTGTCGCGCTGCTGTTAGTACCACTGTGGGAAACTGCAAAAGCGGATTGACCATTTGCTGTTGCACTGAGGCTGTCCCCTGCTCGCGCCCAAGCTGTTGCGAAATCGCCAACCGCCGATGCATTGAGGTTATTACTGGGTTGGCTGCCGAAGACAATCATTTCTTCCAATGCAAGAGCAGTCGCAAAATTGCCATTGGCTATGGCCACGTTTGCTTCTGTCCCTACTGTAGGTGTGCTATCGCAAACGGCCGTTCCGACGCTAATTAGCAGCACCCCGTCGATGGACACACAGAAGTTGGCCTCAGCGGCGTCCGGTGTGCCGTCCCCGTTCGTATCTTCACAGGCATCGCCAGCGGCTGAGCCGTAGCTGTCTTCCTGTCCTGGGTTTGGCACATCGACACAGTTGTCTACATCGTCTGCCACGCCGTCACTGTCGCTATCTTGAACGAGCGGTTCGCAGTTCGAGTCCACATCCACGCCGACAATCAGGTCACCATGTGCCAGGTGCGCTGGCAGCGAAGAGTCAGCTACGCCAATGACTCTGTAACGGCCGTTGCCAGTCAGGTGGCAGATATTGGTCCGGCCAGTGCTGGCCAACGCTGCGCCAGCCAATGGGCCAAGTAAGGTGATCGCTGCCAGCAGCAGGCTAAGTAGCGTAAGAGAAACTTTCAAAATTGCGTTCTTTCTTATTGTTGGGTTGTTTGTTAACATGAGAATCTCCTTTATTCGATGATTGAAACGCAAGACAATATGATAAATTTTCACCATGGCATTCGGACTGGGTTACATAGGCAATCTCCTTTGTGCTTCAGGATATGGACTTCTTTACCTTATTTATTAATTGCACGTAATTTGAGATTTATTTTACGGATTAAACGTTTCCAAAACGCTTCCACAGGTTTTGGGGGCGGTTCTGTGGGGCTGGTTTTGGAAGCAGTGGAGGAATGGAGAATTCCATCACAGGTGCGCAAATGTATCTCATTAGAGGGGAAAAGAACGGCCTTACCACCATTCCGATGGGCTATTATTGGGTAATGATGGCGCTGTTCACGGAGATTGTGTCGCTGGAGCTGGTACGGCCGTTGTCGTAAGTTTCTACGCAGGCGTCCATGGCCTGTGGCCGTAAAGAGCATGATGTGGATGCACAGTACTGTAAATAGTGTGCATCGGCTTTGTGAATGGAAAACGGCCGTTTCTTCCCCTCACAGCCCCATTTCAAGCATGGGTGGGAGAAATAGAAATTTTTATTTGCTCTTCACCGCCATCAACAGCATCCAGCGGCACAAACCAAACGCCATCAGGGTAGCTCATTTTTACCTGCTGGCCAATCTCCACTGAGAGGCGCGTTTTGCCAATGCCGCCCGTGCCGATAAGGGTGATGAGCCGATAGGCCGGGTCAAACAATCGCTGGAGTAGCTTTGCTTGTTCGGCTTCGCGGCCGAAAAACTGGGATGTTTGCAGCGGTAAGTTGTGGGGAACTGCCGTTGCAGAAACACCATCCGACCCCGCCACCAGGGCATTGTCAAAAATATGCTGTCGCAGCCGTTGGGTTTCGTCCTCTGGCGCCACGCCCAACTCATCCCACAACAAACGTTCACACTGCTCAAACTGGGCCAGGGCAGCATTGCGGTCGCCGAGGTGATGGTGAGCAATCATCATGGCCCGGTGTGCCGCTTCCAGCCACGGTTCCAGGTTTAGTTGGCGTTGGGCTATTTCCAGAACGGACGTCCACTGCCCTAGCTGAATCTGCGCCTCACGCATGAACGTCATCG
>CBDUOF010000164.1:0-11158 GCA_965368765.1 uncultured Anaerolineae bacterium
ACCATGGGATTTATACCTCAAATAAAATGAGGTGTGATTCTATCAAATAGGATCAATCAGGGAGCATTCAACTGCAACTCCTCGAGGGAATTCAGCTGAGATGAGGTTTTTGCAGGGTACGGCCGCTTTTCGTTTCTACGGCAACATAACGGTTCAGAAAAGCTGCAAATTTGGCTTATTCAACTGCTTTGTTTAGATTATTGAGACTATAAGGAAAAAAGCCCGATAACAATTTTGTTTATCGGGCTTCTTTCTGCAATTTGTCTACTTACCGATGGAAACCATCTGACCTATTCGATTTATTTCATAATGCTGTTTGCTAAGACACTGCTGTCTGCATCGAATGTGTAACCATTAATGCTCACGTTGGAAATGCTAATTAGATACGAGCCAGGTCCAAAATCACTCAGGTTAAAGCGTGCAGTACCTCGGCCAGACACTGAGGCCGAATCCATGATGGTTGTACTATCAGGCAATGTCCAAATGACATCTACGGCAGCGCCTACTAGCTCTGCGCCATTTTCATCCACAACAGTCACCATGGCCACGATTGAACCATTGCCCCGCACGGTTAGGCTAATGTTTGACACAATAGCACAGTTGCTGGCGCAGCCATTGCCCGGCTCGGTCACTGTAAGGGTGACACTATCGGTAGCTGTGGCACCCTCATTATCGGAAACAGTCAGGGTGGCCACGTAGGTGCCCGCGGCAGTGTAGCTGTGGCTGGGGTTGGCTGTTGTTGAGGTTGCGCCATCGCCAAACGTCCAAGCGTAGCCTACGATTGTGCCGTCGCTATCGCTGGAGCCAGAGCCAGTGAAGTTCACTACAAGCGGTGCTGTTCCACTGGTAACATCTGCACTGGCAACAGCCGTTGGCGGTAGGTTCACGGCAGGGTCAGTCACGGTGATGGTTACACTAGCAGAATCCGTCGCACCGCCGTCATCGGTCACGGTCAGCGTGGCGATGTAGGTGCCCGCAGCGGTGTAACTGTGGCTGGGATTGGCGGTGGTGGCGGTTGCCCCGTCGCCAAACGCCCAGGCGTAGCTGACAATGGTGCCATCGCTGTCGCTGGAGGCAGAGCCGATGAAGTTCACGGCCAAAGGCGCATCGCCGCTGGTTACGTCTGCACTGGCAACGGCCGTTGGCGGCGAGTTTGTAACCGTGCCTACCACAATGGTGACTGTATCTGTAGCTGTTGCCCCCTGGTCATCGGTAACGGTCAGCGTGCCGGTGTAAATGCCATCATTGTTGAAGCGTAGGCGCGGGTTTTCACGGCTGGTGGTACGGCCGTTGCTGAACTCCCAAAAGTAATCCACAATCGTGCCGTCCGGGTCGAAAGAGCCCGCCGAACTGAACACAACCACCAGGGGGGCTGGTCCAGAGGTAGGATCAGCCGAGATAACAGCCACTGGCGGCTGGTTGCCACCCGTGCCAGGCGTCACGGTAATGGTCACAGAATCTGTCCCCGTGTCGCCATCATCATCTGTAACCGTTAGCGTCGCCAGGTAGGTGCCAGGGGCGGCATATGTTTTGCTACCGGGGTTAGCTACGGTGGATGTGGTGCCATCGCCAAAGTCCCATAGCCAGCTGACGATGGTGCCATCGGCATCGGAGGAGCCAGTAGAATCGAAAGTTGTGGTAAAAGGAGCCTCACCTGTTGTGGACGTTGTGTTGAGAACGGCCGTTGGCGGTTGGTTAACAGGGGTGCCTGTAGCCGTAACAACCAGCGAATCTGCCCCGGTTGCCCCATCGTTATCGGTAACCGTAAGGGTAACCGTGTAGGTTCCCGATGTTTCATATACTTTAACAGCCGGATTCGGCAGCGTAGACGTTGTGCCGTCGCCATAATCCCAGAACCAGCCCGTAATAAAGCCATCGGGATCGCTTGAGCTAGCCGAGTTGAAAAATGGGTTGAACGGCACTTCACCAGAGGCTACATTAACCTCGGCCACGGCAATGGGTGGTTGGTTAGGTGGTTCTGGCCCTACGTTGATCACCATGCTGGCCGTTCCAAAACCTCCTCGCCCATCGTACACTGTTACCGTGACCGTAAACGTGCCTTCAGTTGAAAAAGTGTGGTAAGCAGGTGAGCCAAAGTAGGTAAAACTACTATCGCCAAAATCCCACTCAATATTGCCAATGGAGCCATCTGGATCATAAGAGCCAGCCGCCGTGAAGACAACACTCAGGGGGGCGTTTCCAGAGGTAATATCGGCATCAATAAAGGCTACCGGATTGATGTTCGGCGCCAGGGCGGAAATGGCCACCGCGTTGCTAGTCGTAACACCTTGATTGTCGGTTACCGTTAGGGTCGCCACATAATCGCCAGGCGTGGTGTAGGCATGGCTGGGATTCGCAGTGGTGGAGGTTGCCCCGTCGCCAAACTCCCAGGCATAAGAAACGATTGTGCCATCTGGGTCAGCGCTGCCAGTCGCATTAAAGTTCACCGTAAACGGCACATCCCCGCCCAGCACATCTGCGCCAGAGACAGCTACTGGCCACTGGTTGCCACCTGTGCCAAATTGCTGGTAGCCAATGCCATAGGCAGCCCGGCTATTTTGGAAGATGGAGCCAGCAAAGAGGCTCACACCATTAGCTGCGGCCACATGTGGATTTGCTTCCGACAATTCTGAGTTGGAAAAGATGAAGCCCTGTGGGTCAATGACCGTGCCAGCTTCGCTGATGCGCATGCCGTACAGATCGCTGCGTGCGTCCAGCTGATCCAGCGTGAGCGGGGCAAAACGATTGCGCTGTTCGTTGTAAGCCATCACAAACTGTGTACCATCCCAGGCAAGATGGGGGCGATATTGGTTCCCTTGCCAGGGAGTAAGGTTTTGGGCCGGTTGGGTGGTGCCGTCGCTGTTTACCAACACGCCCACAAGGTCAGTTTCAACGCCAGAGCTAATTTCCGCAGACTGGACGACCAACGCTGTTGTGTCGCTGGCAGCAGTGGCCAGCTGGAACATGGAATTGCCGCCAGTGCTGGAGTAAAAGCCGTAAACCTGGAAATCTGTCCCCACCGTACCATCTGCTTCAATGAATACACCTTTGGTTTCGGCGATGGGGTCATCATGGGTGAAGTTGCGCTGGTAGGCCAGGAACCAGCGGCTGCCCATTGTGGTCAGGGACACACCACGGGCATGGTTGAAGCCAACAACCAGCGGCGTGCTGTCTAGCACGGCGCCAGTATTGCCATCCAAGCGGGCCGCAAATACGTTGATAATTTGCGTAGAGATTCCGAATTGACGGCCAACGATGAGGTAGGTGCTGCCAATGGCGGAAACATCGGCTGGGCCAAAACCCGGCATGACGGCAATAGGGCTGGCATCAATGAGCGTGCCATCTTGCTGTAGGCGCTGGGCGTAGATGGTGCCGTTCTGACCCCAGGTTACTACGTAGCTGCTGCCATTCCAGGCGACGGATGGGGTGCCTGGGCCTGTGAGATAGTCGCCTGAAGCCAGCATGATTGGCTCGCTTGTAAGCGGCGTACCGTTAGCATCCACAGGCTGAGCCATGAGGCGGTAGGCATCACCGGTATCGCTCCGATAGGAGAACATGTAGCCATTGCTGCCTACGGCCGTATCCACAAAAACCTGAGCCGGTGCGCCAACCGACAGGGGCACTGGCGTGCTAGCCACGTTGACGGCTGAAATATTGGTGGTGAAGATGTCGTACTCGTTGTTGGCAAATTCGCTGCGTACCATTTGCAAACTGCCGTTGTTAGTTACGGCCGTTGCGCCTAATGTCACATTTGGAATCAGCACGCCACCAGGGTCTAACACCTGTCCGGCCGCATTGACGCGAGCCACAAATGTTTCAAAGCTGATTGACCAGGCAGTACGCCAATTTGTGCCGTCCCAACCAAGCACAGCCGAAGAGACGCCATTTTGAGTCGCAGCAGAAATCATGTTGCTGGTGCCATCTAGCAAAGTGGCGCTTGTGTCCAAACGAGAGCCAAAGATTGCCGATGTGAAATTGGGGAGCTGCTGGGGCCAGACGGCGTAGAAACCGGTGCCGTTGGCAACAATATCATCCACAAAGGCACCATTTAGCAGGGTAAATATACCGCCGCCAAGAACATTGATGCTGCTATCGAAGCGCACCGCGCTCGTTTTATCCTGGTCATTGAAGGTGAGGATACAAACGCCGCCGGTGCAGGCCAATTCTAAATTGGACCTTGTGTAAAAGGTTTGGGGTACCAAAATTGTGCCTGGCTGCTGAAGCTGCCCATTGGCGGTGAGCTTGACGGCAAAAATGTCGCCATCCTCGTAAGCAATGAACCAGTCGGTGCCGTCGCTGGCAACGTCCCAGTAGGAACCCGCGGTGTTGTACAGGATGATGGGGGATGCATCCAGCACCTGCCCAGTGGCGGATATGCGAACTGCGGCCAGGGCTGTGTCATAAAAGAAACCTGTGCCGCTGAGGGTATAGGTTCGGAAGACAACCAGCCAGTTGGTGCCATTCCAGAAGACGCGTGGGGCAGTTTGGCTACCTTTTGCCTGGGTAATGGCAAAGGGCATAGCACTTTGCGGGTTGCCGCTGGCATCCAGCAGAATGCCGTAAATATCGCTGGATGTTTCAAATTCCAAGAAAGGTGCGCCAGCGGCTCTTGGTCGTTGATCGGACCAGACTACCAGGGAGATGCCATTTCCGTGGGAGATGGCGGGGGTGACTTGATCTTCTGCGGCGAGGGCTACGGCCGTATCGCCGGGTACAAATTGAGTGGGGGTAACGGCTGCAAATACAGTGCCGCTCACCGTGATCATCAGCCCGATAAAGAGTAACAGGCCAAATTTAAGGATGGGGGTTCTTTTTAGCATCAATGCCTCCTAAATTGTGGTGAACAGATAGAATTATCTGGGTGTGCAAGAACGTAGAGCCATGCTGGTTCACACAGCAGTGACCCTTCCAGTGTAAAAATCTATTTGCTAAAACTCAGTGACTCAAGTCACGCTCAGGCTGGGCAATTTGCTCCAGAATGGTTTTGTTAATAATTTGAATTTTGCCACGCTCAACCATAACCGCTCCCTGCTCCTTAAAATCATTGAGCAAACGGCTAATCACCTCACGTACGCTGCCCAGTTCATCAGCTAATTGCTGATGGGTGGTGTGCATTACGGCACCCCGGCGCAAGAGCAACAATGCCAAACGTTGATCCAGCTGCTGAAAGCTAATCTGCTCAATGAGCTGAACAAGTTCAGCAAGCCGTTGGCCAAAGAATTTGAATATATAAATGCGAAAGGGGGCGGAGGCGGTAATCAGTTCGATAAATAACGATTTTGGCAGAGAAACGGCCGTTACTGGCCGATCCAAAACGCCGCGTGCTGCGTATCGCTGGTTGCCTAACAGGCAGCTTACGGTCAGGATGCAGCTATCGCCGGGGCGGATGCGGTAAAGCAACATTTCCCGCCCGGAAACATCTGGCTTCACCACGCGCACGCTGCCAGAAAGGAGCATGATAAATTGATTGCAGGCATCTCCTTCTTGAAAGAGCAGATGATTGGCAGGAAGTTGGTGGGCAACGGCCGTTTGCAAAACCTGATGCTGCAAGCTAGATGGAACGTGATGCATAACCGGATAGTCAATAAGCAGTTGGTTCAGAACGGTTTCAGTGAGCACGAGATGGTTCCTTTTGGGCTACGTTGCGTTATGTGATGGGGTCTGCCAGCTCCGGTGACAGCTTACCTAATCGAAAACCTAGCGACTGCGCGAGACCCGTAAAGGAAACCTGAATGCTGTTTAGCCCCAAAACGCCCGCCAGGACCATCAGCAAAAAGTTAATGGCATGGTACAGCACTGCCAGCGAAGCTGCTGCCTCGGCGGATAGCCCCAACGCGGTCATGGCAGCGATGATGCCCACATGAAAAACGCCAATCTGTCCAGGTGAAGAGGGGGCGGCTACCGCAAACGCGCCGACAATCATGATGAAGGTGGCATTCGTAATGGAAGCTGGCAAATGCACGGCTTGCAGGGCTGCGTTGTAAGCCAACACCACCGGCACCCAAGTCAGCAAGCTCAAACCCAGCAGTCCTAGCCCGGTGCGCCAGTTAGTAAAAGCGGTTAGCCCGTCTAGAAAATCATCTAGTTGCTGGTGAAATTTCTGATTGTGAAGTCGGTTCCATTTACGGCCTAGCCAAGTGAGCAGTTTGTGGGCAAACGGCCGTTTATTCGCCACCACAATCAAAATGAAAATCAAGCCGACAGTAGCCACACCAGAAAGCATCGCCGCCTGCCGTAGCCAGGCTGGCAACGTTTCTATTTGCAGCAGCACCAGCGGCAGCAAAAGGACCATCAGCAGCATATCCAGCAGCCGCTCCACCACCATGGTGATGATGCCCTGCGGTACAGCGAGGCCGGACTGCTGCCCCACCAGCACCGCCCGCGCCACATCTCCCAGGCGAAAGGGCAGCAGCTGCGTCAGCATCTGACCAATGTTTTGGATGTGAAACAGTTTTGCCTGGGGAATACGATTGCCCAGCAAAAAACGCCAGCGAACGGTTCGTAAAACGAGATAGATGAGAAGATAAACGGCCGTTCCCCACAGGTAACGCGCCTCTGTTTGCTGAATGGCCTGGGCAATCTGTGCCGGTTTTATCACCCAAAACATGCCGCCCACGCATAACAAGCTAATGACCATACCCAGCATAAATTGTTGATACTTCCGTCTGCTAATTTGCATTCCCTGCTCCATTTGTTTGGTTTTGAACTTGGTTATAAGCAAGTTACGCTCAAAGTAGAAAAGTAACGGAATTGCTCACTTGAATTTATGCCACCCAATAACCATTGGCATACAGGGCAGTGAACAAGGCAAGCAGGGGCAGAGAAACGGCCGTTACTAGCTTATCTACCCAGGGATGCTCTCCCCATTCCGCTAATAGAATAAAAGCGGGGAAGAGAACCCACATGTAGCGTCGCTGGCTCATTAGAAGGCCAGAACTAAAGGGAATGATGACGCCCAGCAGCACAAAGGCAGCCTCGGCGTAGCGCCCTTTGTATAGCAGCACAATGCCAAAAATGAGGAAAATGGTTACAAAGGTAAAGTCAATCCAGTTGTCGAAATGAATTTGCCCGGAGATAAACGCTTGCAGCCAACCCATAGACGGCCGTTGTAGCAAATTCCCCACCGTTTCAAAGGGAGATTGCGGCACGCGCCCCCAGGCTGCAGACGCATTGGCAAAGGCCAGGGCGTCGTCAAAAACGTACCAGAGGTACGCCATGTAGCTTACCAATCCCAGCGGCGCGCTGGCTGGCACTAGCAATGCCCAGAAGGACGGCCGTTCTTCAGCCTGGTGGGTGCGCCACTGCCGCCACCACTCAAGCAGCAGCATCGGCACAATAATGATGCCCACCAAGCGGCAAAGCGTGGCGGCGAGGGCAAACGGCACGCTGTAGCGCCACTGGCCACGCCGGGCAAAGTAGTAGGCGGCAATGGTCACCAGCAAAAAGAGGGATTCTGTGTAGATAGTGGACCCGTAAAAAGCCAGGGGGAAAATAAGCAAATACCAGACGGCCCGATCCGCCACTTTTGTCGAGTAATTTTCAGCTACGAGACGGTAAAAGAAGACGGCCGTTCCCCACAATGCCAAATTGCTGATGATGATCCCGGAAACGGCCGCGTCACCTGTCAGCGGCGTCATTGCCGCCATTAGCAACGGCAGCAGCGGGAAAAAAGCCACAGAGGGCAGCGGGACACCTCGAAACATGTAGCCCTCTTCCACAATGCTAATATAGAAGCCCGTATCCCAACGACTGGCAAATACGTCCAGTAAAATGTTTTCCGTGCCCCGCAAATGGTATGGAGGGGGCGAAGTGGCTTCAAGCAGCAAAGGCACTGCCAAATAGGCCACCAGTAACACACCCAGCCGGGTTGCTACAAAGACCAGCGTCGGCAACCAAAGCCAGCGGGGTACGGTAAGATGATACAGGCGGTCAAAAACTGATTGAGATGAGGATCTGCTGTCTAATTTCACGTCCATCATTCTGTCCGGCTAAACGACAAACCACATTGTCCAGTGACTGTCATCTATAAATTGAATACAATGAAGAAACAGGTCTGGCGGTCTGGCCTCACATTGATTTTGGGAAACCATTTGTTGTGACCAAACCTCCAGAACTCCAGAGGCTGTAGTGGTGAAGATAGTGGCGCTATCTCACCATTACAGCTTTTTAATACGGCAGCCGCGTGCCAAAGCCAAAGAGTGACCCGACAAACCCATCCGGCGCCCATACCAGAGGTGCAACACTGCTAAGGACAAAGCCCTGTGTCGCCGAGGCGTTCATGTCTACTTCCATGGTGATGTCGTAATGACCAAGTGCCATGTAAGTGGCGGGGCTTTGCACCACAAACTGCGCCATGCCACGTTCATCTGTCATGACGCGGCCCAAATAACGGCCGTTTACAAACAAGGTGGCCGGCTTGTGCGCCGGAAACCCGGAACCAGAAAAGGCAAACGCACTGCCTGGTGCGCCCTCATTGGCGTGTACTGCCAGTTCAGGCGAATACACGCCAGCCATCATACGCCATTCCAGCGCGGCTACGGGACGCTCTATGTAGGGAGCCATTGCTAAACCTGCCAGCAAAATGGCCAAGGCAAACAAGACCCTTGCCAGCGTCCTAAGACTAAATTGTTTCATAGTTACCTCCTTCGCAACTATAAATGTGGATAGAAACCAAACTTTGTTAGCGGGAACGGCCGTCATCCAGCCGCCCCCGTCATAACCAACTTAACGATTTACCAATGGTAAGAACGTGCTGTTACCCGTGGTGCCAAAGATTTTCCCAACGAAGCCACCGGGTGGCGAGACGACAGGTTCGATACTCTCTATCGTAATGGTTTTGAAGGCAGACACATTGGCATCCGTCTCCATAACCACGGTTAGTTCACCATCTGCTACGCCGGTCGTGTCGATAATAAACGTCGCCGTCCCGTTGCCATCTGTTGTCACGCCGCCAACCACCTGGCCATCGACAAAAACGACCGCTAGACGATTCGGTTGGTAGCCACTACCGGTAAAGGCAAACTGACTACCAGGCGCACCTTTGTTCTCAGTCACGCTCAAATCTGGGGTGTATGCGCCACCAAAAACCTCCCAGTTAATAGCGGCACGTGCGTTGCCGACATACGGCAACAGCAACAAACCACCCAGCAACACAAATGCGGTGATGATTATCCGGCTAACTGCTTCTTTTTTTTCTTGACTCATTGCATCTCCTTTACTTTGCAAACCACAGAGAAATCGCTTTTTGTTCTTCAACCTGTTTTCTGTGGTTTGCTCAACGACCAATGACATTTACTGATTGTGAGACTTTAGAAGTTTTGTTATTAATGCAAATTCTGAAGAGATATCGTTCAAAAGTCCGTTAAACAAACACTGCTAAAAAAACTAATTTCCCCGCCGCTCCAGCTTGTAAATGGGCCCCATTGGGGTGGCCGACGTATGCTGCAGCAGCGTCATGGACGGGTTATTGATATAGATGGGGCGCTCATCAATTTGGTTCAAGACGAGCTGTTCCAGGGCCTGTCCAGAGATAAGAAAGCGGTTTATGGTGTCTACATCGGGGCGCTGGCCTTCTACTAGCTGAAGAAACTGCACCGCAGGGACAGTGTCCCACCAGCCCAGCACCAGTGCGTTGGGTTCTACATCCTGCAAAATTGTTTCCGCCATTTCGCGTGTGCTCCAGTCGTTAGAGCGATCCACCAGTCCCCAGTTCAAACCAACCGCCACCAAAACCGCCACCACCGCCACCAGACGTACCAGACGCGGCGTATCCAAGGGCTGGGTGTGGCTAGACAGCCATACCCTTAGTTGCTGGTAGCCCACGCCCAGCCAAATAGCCCAAATAAAGTAGGTGGGCAAGAACATGGTGTCCTTGTCTATAACGCGGTAGTTGATGTAGAAAACGGCGTTGGCCAGAAAGATAAGCAGCAACATACCGCCCAGCCGCCAGTTGCGGCGGGTGAGGACAGCCAACCCCAGTAGCCCAGGCCCAATGCCAATCGCCAGGAATGAGGTCCAAAGTTGCACCCCGTAGCCAGCAATCTGGGGGCCAATTTCGCTTAGGCGATAGCCAAACATCTGCCCGGCAAAACTTTGCCCGGTGATTAGCCACCACAAGCCTGAAAGAGATTGCAGGTTCGCAGGGTAGAAGGTGCCGCTGGCGTCATACTCCCCAGCGTAGTTAAAGAGTGGCTGGCTGGCGTGGCGCAGGGGTAAAATGAGAAATACGGTGAGGCCTAGCAGGACGGCCGCTCCCCCCACAACCCACACGCGCCAATTTTTGAACTGGCCGGGATGGCTGGTAAGCACATACCAAATTGCCCCAGGCACCAGCAGCACCGTGGCCATGTGGTTGCCCATGCTAGCCGTCATCAAAAAGATGGGAAGCGCCAGGCGTAGGGGAGATGGTACATCCGCCCAGCGCAGCAAGCTGAGAATAATGCCAGCCATGAGTGCGGTGTGCAGTGTGTATACCTCAGCAATGAGGGACATGGCCCAAAAGTAGGGAGCAGTCGCCAGCAGACCCAAAGCCCCCAGCCGCAGCCAAGGCCCCACCTTGAGGCGGCGCAAAATGTACTCCCCTTGCAGCAGCGTTAGGGCGCTCAAAACGGCAGAGAAGAGATTTAAGCGGTAGCCCATATCGCTGCTAAGCGGTAGCCACATCCAGATTTTTCCCAGCAGCAGGTAAAGCGGATACCCTGTTGCCCGGATGAGGCCGTTGGTGGCAACGGCCGTTGTAAATTCAGCACTATCTAAGTTGTAGATAGTTGGAGCCAGAGTGAGCCAATACAAGAACAGTGGCAGTGTAAACATGGCCACAGCAAACCAATCTGATTGAGCCAACCATTCACGCAGATCATGACGTGATTCATTTGAACGCACAATTGAGGGCAAAGTTGTAAGCTTAAACATCTTTTTCTCCATAAAGCGCCCCGCAGATTTCATGAAAAGCCCTGTTAAAAATCGATGCAAAAGGGTCGCTAGGTGGCGCTATCCACCCATAAGTAGTATTTCCAATTAGAAAGTAACGAAATTGTTTTTAGGCATGCCTATGACTACATCACTTCACCTTAGTCACCACCCCCTCGGTCGCCGTTGTCGTTATCGTTGTCATTACCGCCGCCGTTGTCGTTGTCGTTGTCATTACCGCCGCCGTTGT
>CBDUOF010000165.1:0-11144 GCA_965368765.1 uncultured Anaerolineae bacterium
ACAACCCGCTCTTCTCTGGCTTGGCATTGGCAGACGGCTGGCTCACCACGCTGGACATTTTTAATGTGCGCCTGTCGGCTTCGCTGGTGACGTTGAGCGCCTGCCAGACAGGGCGCAGCGTTATTGGTGGTGGCGACGAGCTGCTGGGGCTAATGCGCGCCTTCCTCACTGCCGGAGCGGCCTCGCTCGTATCAACACTGTGGGCCGTTGAGGATCATTCAACGGCCGTTCTAATGGATCTTTTTTACAAGAATCTATGGCACAACCAGACAAAGGGGGCTTCCCTACGGTTGGCCCAACTGCAATTTATAGACCAACATCCCTACTTCTGGGCACCATTCTTCCTTGTCGGTGACCCAAATACGCTCTAATCACAGCCAGCCAAGTCGCTATAGCGGAAAAAGGTAGCCTTCTTCGTTCATCACCATAGCCAGCTGGTGTTATCCCTTGTGTGCGTGAAGGAAAGAGGAGAAAATCATGCGTTATTTTAGTTATCTTGCCAGATATTATCTGGTTCGTCCCAGCGTTTACCGCTGGGTTTTGGCCGTTTTGGTGCTGTTGGCGACAACGGCCGTTTTGCTCCAAGCGCCACTTTGGTTATTGCTGCTGCTCCTTTTATTGCTTCTGCTGCTTATCCTGTTTAGGCGGCAGCTTTACCCCCCGTTCTATCCTGAAGAAGAGTATCTGGTTCAGGACCAGTTCATCATAAGTGGCCCAGCAGAGCAGGTAGAACAACTCATTCAACGAGTCAATCAACAAACTGATCTACAGCTGACTGAAGTCACAGACGCAGCTAACCAGCCCGTGCGGCTCCGCTTTGGCCAGCTGCCACCTGCCATCTTGGCCTGCCTCAACAGCTGCTACGAATTTGCCAACCGTGAATTTATCCTGGCTCTATTTCGCATTGAGGGCAGTCGTCCAGATGTAGCCCGTACCATCCGTATCTTACAGCAGATGGCGGGTACGGGCAGCCAGATTAGAATGGAACCCAACTGGATAACGGGATCCCCCTGGGATATTGGTGGGTCACCATGGGACATCGGCGGGTCGCCCTGGGATATTGGCGGGTCGCCCTGGGATATTGGCGGGTCACCGTGGGATATTGGTGGGTCACCGTGGGACATTGGTGGGTCACCATGGGACATTGGCGGCAGCTCGACTGGTGGCGAGCGCGTTGGCGCCTCACCGGATCATTTCTCGGAACAGTGGGCCTTCCAAACCATTGAGCTTGAAGGCCGCGACGGTATGAGCGGCCGAGGCGTGCGCGTTGGCGTGTTTGACACCTCTCCCTTTCCCGACGACGATATCGTGCAGGGCAGGCCGGAGCTGGTCACGGTCGAAGAGCTTCGCCCCACGCAGCAGCTTCGGCTGGCGGTGCGTCATCCCAGAGCTACGGCCACGCTCAACTCTGCCATCCCAAAGGACAAACAGCTTGACGTGCGGGATCACGGGCTGTTTATTTCTGGCCTGATCAATAAGGTTGCCCAGGATGCAGACATTCGTTTATGCCGCGTGCTGGGGCCGGACAATCGCGGGGATCTATTCTTGTTGCTGCGTGAGCTGTTTTTATTTCTGACGGAAACGGCCGTTGCCGAGCAACCGGTACCAACTATCATCAATCTCAGTTTGGGCATTCGCATTCCGCCAGACTGGGTAGGTATCCGCTTGCCAAAACAAGTGGAATCACTACAGCTGATGATGCAGCTGGCCAACTGCTTGGGTGTGGTCGTTGTGGCTGCCGCGGGCAATGATTCTGCACCAAATCCGATGCCAGAAGTAGCCAATCTACCTGCCTTTTGGCCTTCCGTTATCGGTGTCGCCGCCAGCAATCAGCAAAACGGCCGTTCCTGCTTTTCAAACCAGGGAGACATCGCCGCACCCGGCGGCAATGGCAGCCCCAATGATTGCGAGCCTGCGCTGGAAAACTGCAATAACGCCAACTGCGCCGCTGGCATCATTGGCCCCGTTTTAGAACCGGTGCCGCACCAAGAGGGCACATCCAACTATATTTATTGGCACGGCTCGTCGTTTGCCGCACCGCTGGTTGCTGGGCTCGCTGCGCTGGTTCAGCAGCGGGGTCGAGGGCGATTGTCCCCGGCACAAGTGCGTCAAATCATTGAATGTGGGGCAATGCCCGCCGCTAAAGAAGACCCAGCGCTGGGCGCTGGCATTATCAACGTCCGCCAAACGATGGCCCGCTTTGCCACCTGTGCCGAAGCTTTGGGCATCGAGTTAGACGATCCACCGGAACAGGCAGTGGGTAAGACGCCAGAGCAAGCGCCCAAGCCGGGGAAACCAGACGCAGCCGCATTGTAACGGGTAGGGGTTGAGGACCGCGCCGGAAAACGGCCGTTTCCCTTCGTTTATCCACTTAAGGAGAGGTGTGTCATAATCGCATCCTGTCGGGCAAGCTCATTTACGGAGCTTGCGCGACTTTTCGTTTGTCCCCCTGTTGATTATTCCCTCATTGCAAGGTAAGCTTTGCAACAATAGTAACAATAGTGAGCAACAACTTTTCTATGCCTTACGTAAAAACCGCTTCGCAATCACTCATTCTCTGGCTCCTGAGCATCGGGGGGGGCCTGCTTGTTTTAGCTTTTTCCCTGGGCTTTGTGTTGTTAAGCAGTGCCGAATACCGGGGAAAGGCCGAAGCAACCACTGTGGCACTGATAGCGACCCAGATTGCCACTGTGCAGCCGACACCACCTGTGCCAACGCCAATCGCTACCGTCACGCCGACGCCCATGCCACGCCCTGGCTCATGCGCGATGCTTAAACAGCAACAACCTGCCGCAGAAGATGGCCCACACACAATTTACCTTCATGGGCAAACGGCCGTTACCCTCTTTTGCTATAAAATGGATGAAACGCCATCCGACTACCTCACCTTGCCCGCAACGGCAGGCGGCAACAACTTCAGCCTCATCAGCTACCCGGAAGGGGCCATCATTACCCAATACGAAAAAGTCCGGCTCAATCCCAGCACGCTCCATATCGATCCAACAGATAGAACCTTTGCCGCTCTGGCCGAGGCACTGGCTGGCTACAGCGCCATTTCTGCAGACCAACTAGAGGCGTACCCGACCACCTTATCCGATTTTGCTGTAGCCACGGGCTGCAATCGCAACCAGGAGAATGCACCGCTTGGCCGTGCCAACATCGATCTGACAGGGACGCCTTTTGTAATCGATCCGGCGATTGCCTTCACCAGTTTTGGCGGCGAGGTGCAGGAAGTCAGTAGCGTCCGCAGCGAGGATGGAAAAATGGTGAATCTGGCCGTAAACGGCCGTTGCGGCATCATCATGCCTCAAGGTCCCATCCAGCTTGTGTACCAACAGCCCTAGCTTTATAAGGAGCTCGACATGCCCACTGGCCCACTCAGAACAGTTACCCCCACCATTGATATCTATATTAGGCTCGCTCAATATCCCATCCTGTGCGACCGCATTCGCCTGCGGATGCGGGAAGAGCTATTCCGGCGGGGCATTGTGAACAAAGCTGACTTTTTACAAGAAGTCAAGGACCTGGCCATCGAGTCACAGCGACGCGAAGGGCTAAACAACCCCTCTGTGCAAGAAGATGAAGCCGCCTGGCAGCGCCGCCTGGACACGATTCGTGAAATTCACACCGACAACTATTTTGCCAACAATTTGGGCAGCGCCCTGCTTGATCAGCTCATAGAAGAAGTGCTGAGCAATCAGGACAAAGCACCGCAAGCGATTGAGCTAACCTTCAATCCGGAAATTGCGCCCTGGGCCATGCTTTTTGAGCAGGGTGAAATCTACGACGCACTGCCCCCACCGGAGCTGGAGCATGTAAAGCACCATCTTGAAGAGATCAAAGTCGTGCTGATCAAGCGCTTGCTGAGCGACCAGCTTCCCTTTATTCGCGTGGCTAAAAAAGTGTTTTCCATAAAGGATTTAAACTGGATTTATGAGCGCCTCATTGGCGGCGGCAAGATTGGGGGCAAGGCCGGCGGCATGCTGTTGGCCTGGCGCATTTTGGAAAATGACAGCTATGAGTTCGGCCCGGATATCGCCGGGCAGGTCACCATTCCAGACACCAACTTCATCGGTTCAGAAATCATCTATGAATTTATGTTGCAAAACAAGTTGGAGCGCTTTGTCAATCAGAAATATCTAACGCTGCAAGAGATGCAGGCACAATATCCCGACATTGCGGCAAATTTCCTGGCGGGGCGCTTGCCGAATTACATCATTGAGCAGCTGCGGGATGTGCTAAGCCGACTAAACGGCCGTCCCTTTGTCGTGCGATCTTCCAGCCTGTTGGAAGACCATTTAGACTATGCCTTCGCGGGCAAATACGACACCGTGTTTTGCCCGAATCAGGCTGGCAAACGAGAAAACTTTGAAGCCTTACTCGACGCCATTCGACAAGTTTACGCCAGCACTTTTAATCCAGATGCCATGATAGCGCGGCAGGAACATGGGCTCATTGATTATGATGAACGCATGGCAATCATGATTCAACCGCTGATTGGGCATCAGTACGGCCGTTATTTTCTGCCAACCATCGTCGGGGCGGGACTTAGTCAAAACCCCTGGCACAGGCACGAAGACCATGAACATGCCAGCCGGGTAAAAGACGGCTATATCAAAGACGGTTGTCTTCGGCTCACGCTTGGTCTGGATGAGCGGGTTCACACACCTCTGGAAGAAATGAAAGCGTGCATCATTACCCTGAACAACCCAAGCTACCTGCCGGAAAGCAAAAGATTAATTCAGCAAAAAGTTAAAGTTGTCGATCTACAGGAAAACAACTTCAAGATATTGCCCATTTCAGATATTCTGCGCGAGGATTATCCCTACCGCCACTACTTGCTAGACAGCCAGACCAACCAGCTCACCTATGATCACTTCATCAATGACGGCAAGTTTGTCCGTCTGATGCGCACCGCCTTGAACCGACTAGAAAACAGTTATGGCGTTCCTGTTCAGTTCGAGTTTGCCGTTGAAATCAAAGAATCGCTGGGTGGCTTGGAATACGTACTGAACATTCTGCAATGCCATACGGCCAGCCATGCCGGTTAAGCAAACCGCTTGAATGGCTCGATCTACTCAGGATGGCTGCAAGCGTGCCGCCAGACACGGCCAGTTCGCTTAAGCAAGGCGTCCCCTTCAGTCGGTCCCCAACTGCCCGGTGCATAACGAACCATCGGCGGGGCATTATCAGCCTGCTCCCAGCCGTAAATGACCGGATCCATCAGCCGCCACGCCCCTTCGATACCATCGGCGCGGGTAAACAAGGAAGCATCCCCTCGTACAGCGTCGAGCAGCAGCCGCTCATAGGCATCGGGCAACCTGTTTCCCTTAAATGAAGATCGATAATGAAATTCCATGTCCACGGGCTGGGTTTTGTGTGAATCCGGTACCTTTGCCTCTAGCTTGAGATGAATTCCTTCATCTGGCTGAATGCACATGGAGAGCACATTTGCCGTAAAATCTTCATCCTGGATATCATTAAACATCAGATGGGGCGGCTGCTTAAACTCGATGATAATTTCTGTGTTTTTAGCAGCCAACGCCTTGCCTGATCGCAAATAGAATGGCACACCTTGCCAGCGCCAATTGTCAATATACAGCTCCATGGCGGCGTAAGTGGGCGTCTGTGAACCTTTGGCAACCTCTTTCGCCTCTAAATACCCATCATATTGCGCACGCACTGTTTGGTTGAGCGGCAACGGCCGTATCGCGTGGAACAACTTCGCTTTCTCATTTCTCACGGCGTCTGCTTCAAATGAAGCCGGCGGCTCGATGGCCACCAGTGAGAGCAGCTGCATCAGGTGATTCTGGAACATATCTCGCACCACGCCTGCCTGATCATAATAGCCGGCCCGATGCCCGACATCGACGCTTTCCGTCACCGTAATTTGCACATTGTCTACATAGTTGCGGTTCCATACCGGCTCAAAAATCGTGTTGGCAAAGCGGAAGTACAAAATGTTTTGCGCCGTTTCTTTACCGAGATAATGGTCAATGCGATAAATCTGATCTTCCTGAAAAACAGACTGGATTGCCTCATTTAACGCCTGAGCCGAGGCCAAATCGTGCCCAAATGGCTTTTCGACCACCACGCGCCGCCAGCCATCTGCTTGCGCCACCATATCAGCTTCACCCAAGTTTTCGACAATCGGCACAAAAAAGCGAGGAGCCGTTGCCAGATAATAAAGGCGATTGCCTGCGCTGCTTTCCGTCTCCGCCAGATGCTTACGCAATGCCTGATAATCGGCTGGCGTGCTGAGATCTCCCTTGACGTAGCTAATTTTGCTGGCGAACGTCTCCCATTTGTCGGCCTCGTACGCCTCGGGGGCATATTCCTGCATGCCTTCCTGTAGAATCTGCGCAAACTTGGCATCATCCCAGGGACGTCGAGCAAAGCCCACAATGTTAAACTGGGCAGGCAGCCGTTCTTTGCAGAAGGAGTTGAAGAGGGCAGGGATCAGCTTCCGGCGTGTTAGATCACCAGAGGCACCAAAGATGATAAAGGTTGTTGGTTTGGCATCAGGCATATTTTTTCCTAGGTCCTTGTCACAGGGCAAATTCAATCGCAGCAGATCAATCCAGCAATGCCTTAATTTTCTCGGCGACTTCCGTTCCCAGATTAAACCGAATTAGGCGGCGATTGCCGTCCAGCAATGCCTGGGCATCGCCCAGCGCCTGGGCCTGTTTCAAGACGCCAAAGGTCATGCTGCTGGCAGGGTCGCCCGCTGTATCTGGAATGGCAACATCGTTTTCCGGCTCCGAAGTGAACTGGATAAAAAGGCCGTTGCCGCCATCACCTTTATGCAGCTGGCCAGTGGAATGGAGGAATCGCGGACCGTAGCCTACGGTCGTGGCACACCGTGTCTTTTTCAACAACTGTACACGAAGTTGCTGCAACAATTCATCGGTTTGGGCCGTCGGCGGCACGTAAGCCTGAATTGAGAGGTAATCGCCTGGCTTGGCCTGGGCCACAAAAGCGGTCAGGTTGGCAGCTGTGGGTTCAGCGGTCGCTAATGAAGGAAGCGCCCCGCTTTCCTGGTAAGCAGCGACCATTTTTCGCGCCAATATTTTGGCAGATTCTACGTTTGGTTGGTCAAAAGGCTGGATGCCTATAACATGCCCAGAAACGGCCGTTGCCATTTCCCAAATGAAGAATTGCCCACCTAAATCGTATAAATCATCGAGTTGGAAGGTGACCACCGGTTGGCCAGACTGTTCTAGCCGAGCAACGGCCGTATCATGGCTGTCATCCAGTCGCAGAAAAACAAACAGCCGATCCGCACCGTACCCAGACGGTGCCAAAACCGGTTCACCGACAACGGGCAAAATACCCTTGCCCTCCTTGCCCGTACTTTCGGCAATGAGCTGTTCAACCCAATCCCCAAAGCTCGCTATCGGATTAGAAAGGATGAACGTCACCTTGTCACGCCCTGCCTTGGCCATTTCGCCCAAAATGACGCCCAGGCGAGCCGAGCTGGACGATTTTGTGGCCACCTGGGCGCGGTCCAACAGGCAGGCAATATCAACACCCGCCAGCGCCGCCGGCACCAGACCAAAGAAAGAGATGACGGAGTAGCGCCCGCCGATGTTTGGATCGTTTTCAAAAGTTTCGCGGAATTTGTAGGTGTTGGCCGTGTCCACCAACCCGCTGCCCGGATCAGTGATCGCCACAAAGTGCTGCCCCACCCTGGCGGCGCCAACCAAATCTGCAACGCGATTGTAAAAATATTTAAAGAAGGAAAAGGTCTCTACCGTACCGCCAGATTTTGTGGAGACGATAAACAGCGTGTGGGCAAGATCGGCTGATTGAGCCAGCCTTTGAACGGCCGTTGCGTCGGTGCTATCTAAAACACGCAGCTTCAGACCGCCGTCACGGCTACCAAACGTTTTGGCAAACACCTCGGGCGCCAGGCTGGAGCCCCCCATGCCCAGCAGCAAGACCTCGGTAAAGCCTTCTGCTTTCACATCAGCCACAAACTGATTGATACGGTCCACTTCGGCTGCCATATTTTTCGGCGTGTGGAGCCAGCCCAGCCGATTGGTTATTTCCGTAGGTTCTGGCCGCCAAACAGTATGATCGTGCTGCCAAATACGTTCAATCACCCCGTTGCTTTTCAACCCCGCCATTGTGCCGTTTACGGCCGTTTCTACCTCGCCCAACGAAGCAGTGAATCCTTTAGATTCAGCCAGAATAGCCGCGCGCTTGCTTTCAATACTTGCCATGAGCGTTTCAAACGATTTGGCAAATGAATCCACGCCGTCAACCTGCAGTTTGTCGGTAATGGCATCCAAATCTACGCCCAGCTGGGCCAACGCTTCGAGCTGTCCAGCCGCATCCTCAACGCCCTCGGTGAGGGTAATTGCCACTGTCCCACGTGCCTTGAACGCTTCAATCGTTGCGGGGGGCACAGTATTGACCGTATTTGCCCCAATCAGCTCATCCACATAAAGCGTGTCTGGGTAGGCGGGATTTTTGGTACTGGTGCTGGCCCACAACGGCCGTTGCGCCCGTGCGCCATTGCCAGCCAAGGCTTGCCAGCGCTTATTGCCAAAGATTTGTTGGAAGCGTGCATAGGCAATCTTTGCATTGGCAATCGCAATTTTGCCCTGTAACAATTGATTGCCCGCAGCGTCCAGCGCTTCATCAACAGCCGAATCGACCCGACTTACAAAAAAGGAAGCCACCGAGCCAATATTGTCAATCCGCTGACCAGCAGACAGCCGTTTCTCCAGCCCTGTGATGTAGGCGTTCATCACAGCTTCATAGCTGCTTAAAGAAAATATAAGCGTGATATTGATATTCAAACCGTCTGCCGTTAACGTTTCGATAGCCGGAATGCCTTCCGGCGTAGCGGGCACCTTAATCATAATATTGGGACGGTTCAGCGCGGCAAATAGGCGGCGCGCCTCCGCAATGGTGCCCTCCGTGTCTCGAGCAAGATTGGGGCTAACCTCCAGGCTCACGTAGCCATCGCCCCCATTGGTTTTGTCATAAATGGGCCGCAGCAAGTCAGCCGCCCGGCCGATATCTTCTAAAACCAGGGCTTCATAAATCTCGTTGGTCGATTTACCAGACTGCGCCAGGCGACGGATATCGTCATCATAATCGCTGCTGCGAGCAATGGCTTTTTCAAAAATAGATGGGTTCGAGGTAACGCCAACCACACCGTTCTCAATGAGGGATTGCATTTCGCCGGACTCTATGAGCGCCCGGCTCATGTTATCGTACCAAACTGATTGGCCAAGTTTAAATAGTTCATGTAATTTGCTCATGGGCTTATCCTTTATGTCAAATAGAATTGTTGTCAACGGGATGGTGCCTAATGCTCAGCGTTTGGTAATTGTGGGGCAATTACACATCAAGTGCGTGTACAGCAAGTATACCATGGTACGCTGCAATCAAAGGCCATACGTTTACTTCATCCACACCTTTGGACGCTGCCACTTCTCAGATTGTTACCTTGACGGTAAGATAAACTCGTCACAAAAGGTCATTTTGATATCGCATTCTAGTTACACTCCTTGCCAACCTAATCATTATGGGGCAAATGAAGGATTTTCCAAAAATTCAGGTGATTTATGAGTAGAGTAAAAACGGCCGAACAGCAGCGACTCGTCGATTCTGAAGCACGGCGGGCAGACTGGAAACAGTGGGGGCCTTATGTGAGCGATCGCGCCTGGGGCACGGTACGAGAAGATTACAGCGCCGGCGGCGAGGCGTGGGACTATTTCCCACACGACCACGCCCGCAGCCGGGCCTACCGCTGGAATGAAGACGGCTTGGCTGGCGTGTGTAACCGCTTCCAAAACATTTGCCTCGGGCTGGCACTATGGAATGAGCACGATCCTATTTTGAAGGAGCGGCTATTTGGCCTGACGGGGCAGCAGGGCAATCATGGCGAGGATGTCAAGGAATATTATTTTTATCTCGACAGCACGCCCACCCACAGCTACATGAAAATGCTCTACAAATATCCGCAGGTGGCTTATCCTTATGCAGAACTGGTGGCAGAAAACGGCCGTCGCAGTAAAGCAGATCCGGAGTTTGAGCTTATCGACGCTTTGGCAGATGCCTTTGCCGGTAACCGCTACTTTGATCTGTTTGTGGAGTATGCCAAAGCGGATGAAGAAGATATTTTGTGCCGGATTACGGCCGTTAATCGAGCCAGTCAACCCGCGCCGATTCACATTCTGCCTCAAATCTGGTACCGCAACACCTGGAGCTGGGGATACGGCCGTTCCCGGCCCCGCTTAACAGCAACGAAAGATAATGCTGTCTACACGAAGGATCGCCATTTAGGCGAACGCTGGTGGTGGGCAACAAGTAACGGCGGCAAGACTGCTTCCACTCTCCTATTTACCGAGAATGACACCAACCTGGCGATTTTCAACCAGCCGAATGCTTCACCCTACGTGAAAGATAGCTTCCACCGCGCCGTTATTCACGGCGAAGAAGACGGCGTCAATCCAGAGCAGGTAGGCAGTAAGGCAGCGGCCCATTTTCAGGCGATGGTGCCAGCCGGGGAACAGTTTGTAGTTGAGATCCGCTTTAGCAACCAGAACCACGCCGCTCCTTTTGCCGACTTTGACAAAATAGTAGCCCAGCGGCTGGCAGAAGCCGATACTTTTTACGACACAATCCACCCACCCCAACTCAACGAAGATGAAAAACGGGTACAGCGCCAGGCGCTTGCCGGGCTGCTGTGGTCAAAACAGTTTTACCATTTTGGCATTAAGCTATGGCTGGAGGGGGATCAAGCTGGCCCACCGCCACCCGTGGCACGGCAAAACGGCCGTAATGCCAACTGGACCCATCTCTACAACCTTGACGTGCTTTCTATGCCAGATAAATGGGAGTATCCCTGGTACGCCGCCTGGGATCTGGCTTTTCACACCTTGCCGCTGGCCCTGGTAGACCCGGAATGGGCCAAGCGGCAGCTCATCCTCATTTTGCGCGAGTGGTATATGCATCCCAACGGACAAATTCCCGCTTATGAATGGGCCTTCGGCGACGTCAACCCGCCGGTACACGCCTGGGCCTGTTGGCGCGTCTACAAAATCACGCGCAATGTCACCGGGCAGGCCGACACCGATTTTCTGGAGAAGGTATTTCATAAGCTCCTGCTGAACTTCACCTGGTGG
>CBDUOF010000166.1:0-11074 GCA_965368765.1 uncultured Anaerolineae bacterium
CGTTGTCTGCGCTAAGCTGCAGGCAACGACGACCTACGTTTAAGAGGAGCCTAAATGACCGTAACCGCCCGCAGTCTACAAAACCTACAGGTAGAAATTCATGCCAGCAACCACCAGCTTTTGGCCGATGAGCCAATCAACGCTGGTGGTGAAGACCAGGGACCAAGCCCGTACGACCTGCTGCTAAGTTCGCTTGCCGCCTGCAAAGTAATGACCGTCCACCTATACGCCCGGCGCAAGCAGTGGCCCGTTGAAGTTGTTACGCTGACGCTCAACCACAGCAGAATCGCCGCCAATGAGTGCGATGATTGCCAGACGGAGGGGCGCGGTCTTGTGGACATTATTGATTGTGAAATCAGTTTTGAAGGCGCGCTAGATGCCGACCAGATTCAGCGGTTGGCAGAAATCGCCGATCGCTGCCCCATCCACCGTACCCTCAGCAGCGAGACGAAGATACGAACGGCCGTTGTCTGAGTTTCCAGAAGTGGGTTTACTCATATAGGATCCTTTCCAACCGGAGACTCTGCACCGTTTCAGCCGTGAGCCAAAACAAAATCGTCATGAGAATGGCCGATGTCAGGCACCAGGGGCAGGTAGCGCCAATGATAAATGGCTCTAAAAAAGTGAAGTAGAGGGAAAACAGCACGCCCAACAAGGTCAGCCCCAGCAGCGCCCAGGGCACAATTTGCAGCAAGCGATAAGACTCAATCAGGCTCAGGCTCCAGGTGGCAAGGATGGCAAAATAGCCGATGGCCCCCCACAGGCCCACCGGGACCCCCAGAATCTCGCCATATTCGCTCTGCTGAATGATTTGGCAGGCGCCATTGGCATAGCAAATGGTCGTTTCGGGGATTGAAGAAAGGTAAAGCATAATGCCCAGCCCTAGGGCTGCCAACAGCGGGATGACCCACCAGGCCGAGACCGGGATGGTTGCTTGCCTGTTCAGCCGATAAAGGGTCAGCAGTAAGACGCTCACCATACTCACCAGGGCAATGATGGCCAGGGTATTTCCGACGGGGTCCATATTGAGCCGATCCGCAACGGCCGTACTCTCTCCCACACTTTGCTGCCAGACCATTGCCTCAAACAGCACCCACTCCCAGGCAAACAGCAACGTCACCAAGATGCCCACGCCTCCCACTGCCCAAAGCAGCTGCTTACGATTCCATAACCCAAACATGACTTTATTCTAGCCTACTTTCCCCACGCGCCACCTTACATTTTTGACCTGCTCATGTAACAGCCCCCACCGACGGCAACGGCCGTTTCCCGCTACAATAGCCCCATTCCATTCAAAGAGGTACCCACGATGACCCAACCAACCACAACATTCCCCTTATTCAGCCCAAAATGGCGCATTCTGCTGCTGCTCTCCCTGGCCGAGCTGCTGGGGATGGCCGTCTGGTTTTCCGCCTCTGCCGTTGTGCCTGCCCTGACCGAGGCGTGGCAGCTCAGCGAGGGAGGCCGCGCCTGGCTGACCATGTCGGTGCAGATTGGTTTTGTCGTGGGGGCGCTGGGTTCGGCCGTTTTTAACCTGGCCGACCGCCTGCCCGCCCGCTGGTTTTTTGCCACCTCATCGCTGCTGGCTGGCCTGGCCACGGCACTGATTCCCGTGTTGGCAAAGGGACTTGGCGTGGCGCTGCTGCTGCGCTTTTTCACTGGCGTGCTGCTGGCAGGCGTCTACCCCGTGGGCATGAAGATCATGGCCACCTGGACGCAAAAAGATCGCGGGCTGGGGATTGGCCTGCTGGTAGGAGCGCTCACCATTGGCTCCGCCGCGCCCCATCTGCTAAACGTGTTTGGCGGGGTGGGCACGTGGCAACCCGTGCTCTACTTGGCCGGGGGATCGGCCGTTTTGGGTGGGGTGATTGGCGCGATTTTTGTCCATGAAGGGCCGTACCGTGCGCCCTCGCCGCCGTTTAACTGGCGGCAAGTGGGCCAAATCTTGCGTCAGCCGGAGGTGGTGCTGGCCAATTTAGGCTACCTGGGGCATATGTGGGAACTGTACGCCATGTGGGCCTGGCTGCCGCTCTTTTTGCTGGCCAGCTTTACGGCCGTAAACGTCTCACCAACCTGGGCCAGCCTGACGGCCTTTGCCACGATTGCCATTGGCGGATTAGGCAGCTTGCTAGCGGGTCAGTTGGCCGATCGCTACGGCCGTACCACGATCACCATCGCGTCTTTGGCGACCTCTGGAATGTGTGCCATCGGCGTGGGCTTTTTGTTTGGCGGCAATCCACTGCTGCTGGCTGGGGTGTGTCTGCTGTGGGGCTTCGCCATCGTGGCCGACTCGGCCCAATTTTCTGCCGCCGTCAGCGAGCTGGCGCCGCGCGAATATGTGGGCACGGCGCTGACGCTCCAAACCAGTCTGGGCTTTTTGCTGACGCTGTTCACCATTCGCCTGATACCGCCACTGGAAACGGCCGTCTCCTGGCGCTACGCCTTCGCCTTTCTGGCGATTGGCCCGCTGGTGGGCATCTGGGCCATGGAACGCCTGCGCCGCTCCCCCGCCGCCACCAAGCTAGCCGGCGGCAAACGGTAACAACGTAGGAGCGCCCCCCTTTTATGAACGCGCCCTGGCCATTTTTGAAAAAGCGCTGGGAACAGACCACCCTAACAGCAACGTCGTGCGCAACAACCTCGCCGCCATTGAGAAAAAACGCCCCTAGCACCTTAACTTTGTCATGCTGAGTGGCTCAACGTGGTTGAGCTTGCCGAAGCATCCCTATGGCCGCACAACAGCGCACACCTCGTCCGCGTGCCACGTTCCAGCCAGCAACGTCTAGCTGAATTCTTCCCTGCGGTCAGAATGACGTTTACTGCGGCACAGGTCGGTTTTGGCTGGCAAAAGGTTGGACAAACGACTCTTGCAACTTCATCCCGTGTAGGCTGGTGGATTCCTGCCTGCGCAGGAATGACAATTAGAAGGGGCGGGTTGTATTAAACGAGGTCGGAAGCAAACTGCTCCGAAAATGGCTCTGCTCATCAGTACCAATCTTCGCTAAGCGTGGGCACCGCCTGAGCCGTCTGGGTCATAGTGGGCAGCCGCGCCGCCCATTCAGCCTGCTCGTCTTCCGGCAGCAGCGCCAGCACCACCTGCCAAATGCGCCGGAACAGGGTGTGGCGCGTTTCCGCTGCGTTTTGGCTGGCCTTCACCAGCTTAAACACCGTCTCGTACAGCCCGTCCACCGCCGGATCCGGGTGCACCCAGGGGGAGACCAGGGCGGCCTCATCAAACGGTTCTACTAAATCTTGCACTTCGTCCAGCTCCAGCAGCCGTGACCCCGCCGGAATCAGCAGCCGAATGGCGTACTGAATCGGGCTAATCGCCTCCACCAGCGCAAGCTCGGCCATCGTTGCCAAAAATTCGGCATAATTTTGGATCGTCGTCCACGGCGTAAAGGTGACAAAGGTAGGCGTGAGCGGCAGGCCAATCTGGCGCATCTGCTGCACCACCTGGACAAAGTCGGCCTGGGTATGCCCCTTGTCCAAATATAGCAGCACATCCTCCGTCACCGCCTCCACCGCGCTGACGACAAACAAACAGCCCGTGTCGCGCAAAATGGGCAGCGCCTCGGCCTGCTTTTTGAGGTGCTCAATCTTGATGGTGACGTCGTAGGTGAGGTCAGGGAATTCGGCGTGGAGCGCCTGCACCAGCGGGAGGGCGTGGCCGGGGCCGTTCAGAAAATCGGGGTCGCCAAAGGTGATGTGCTGCGCTCCGGCAGCCACCTGCTGTCGAATGTCGGCCAGCACCACCTCCGGCTGAATGATGCGAAAACGGCCGTTATACACCGGCACAATCGGGCAGTGACGGCAGAGGTGCTTGCAGCCCCGCGTTGCTTCCGTGTAGCCCACCGTGCGCCGTCCAGCGGGGGTGTCCAGGTAGGCATAGTCAGACAGGGGCGGCAAGCTTTGGCGCAACGGCCGTAAAAAGTGCTGCCGCGCCAGCGAAACCGAAGGTAAGCTGGGCAGCGGTGCCTCATCGCGCAGCGCGGTCACTAAATCGACCAGACCTTGCTCAAACTCGCCGCCCAAAATGGTGTCTACGCCCAATTGCCGCAGATAATCTTCATTGACGGGCGCATACAGCCCGTAGGCACACAGATGCGCCTGCCGGTTTATGCGCTGCACCCGTTGGATGAGGCTGACGGCCAGCCGGGTGGCGGTGTGCATCGGCAGGTAAAAGGCGATGAGATTGGCGTTTTGGACGGTTTGGGATTGGAACGGCCGTATCGACACATCCACACAGGTCACTTCAGCCCCGGCGGCCTGCAGCCAGGCGGCTGGCGAGGCCAGGCCAAAAGGCTGGTGGCCTAAATCGTAGGTGGAAATAAGCGTCACTTGAAACATGGTCGGATTTTATCGGTAAATGAGCAAATAGGTAATTCAGCAAGTGAACGGCCCATTAGCCACTCAACAACTTTCTCGATCACGCCGCCTCAACAAGCCAATCTTGGCGCAGTTGGGCCAGCGTTTCATCGGGGACGCCTGCCTGATTTCGCAGGTAACTCTCCACTGAGCCATATCTTTGGCGCAGATGGTCCAGCGCACCTTGCAAGGTTTTGGCCTTCACCAGCAGTAAATCCTGCAAATCATCGAGCGAAATGCCCCAGGGTGCGATCTGCTTCAGGTCGGCGGCAATGCCTGCCCGAAAGTGATCGTAGAACAGGTTGCTCATAGTGTAATCAGCGAGCACGGTTTCTTCTGGCACCCCTAGGGTCAGCAGCAGCAGCGCGACCACCAGCCCCGTGCGGTCTTTCCCGGCTGTGCAGTGCACAATTGCCGGCAGCTGCTGGGGATCAGCCAACCGCTGGAAAAGCTCGCCAATGTGATGGGCGTTGCTGTCGATCATCACCCGCCGGTAGCCATCGAGCAAGAAGTCGTCCAGCCGCCGCTTGCGGAAGAAGACGGTGTAGGCGCCCCGCAAGCGTTCCCAACGATCAACGCTTTCCATGGATAACGGCCGTTCTACCAGTCCCGGCACCGCTGGCAGCCGATCGGGCTGTTTTTCCCGCTCCCCCTGCGAGCGAAAGTCGCACACCAGCCGGATTTCCAGACGCTGCAAGTAGGTCAAATCTGCCGGGGTTAGCCGGGAAATGCTGCCAGACCGGTACAGTTTCCCCCAGCGCACCATCTGGCCATCCTGCGTGTAATAGCCACCAGCATCCCGAAAATTGACCCCGTTTTGCAGCGGCAGGGTGCGTTCAGCAGCAATAAAGGAACGGCCGTCCCACGCCCCCCCCTGAAACGCCAGATAGAAGTAATGACGAACGGCCGAATTTAACCCCGACACAATCGCTTCTCGCGCCCCACAGACCGACACAATCGGCAGCATCTGAGATAGATCATGCGGGTTTGTCCCAACATGAACTGTGGTGCGTTCTGCGATTTCCTGCCAGTGCAAATGGAAAAGATTGGCGTCAGCGCGCGTAATGATCACCGGTTCAGAGAGGGGCAAAATAAAAGAGCGCGGGTCTTTAGGCTTGGGTTTTGCAGCAGCACTAAAAATATTCAATCTAGGCATGACTCCATTGTAGAGATTAACGAAGGGATTACCACCTTCTTCACACGCCTCGCTAAGAATATGTTCACAAATGGATGTCCAGCCAGCGACCGCTTCTGCAATGATTCGCGCTAAACAAACGGCCGTTACTAAAAATGGCCACGCTGCTCAGCCCCGTTTCGTCTTGATTTGCAGCCAGACGTCTAGATAAAAAGAAAACACCAGGCGATTAACTGCCTGGTGTTTCTCTTCTGCTTCTCAAAAGGAGGAAAATCACTTATTTGGGTCTGGCAATAATGCCATTTGGTTCAATAAATCCGTCACTGTAATGATGCCCACCAACTCATCGTTTTTAACAACAGGCAGGGCACCGAATTTATACATGCTAAGCAGCTCAGCGACTTTGTGAATAGGCGTTTCCGGGGTAACGCCTCTCGGGTTCGCTGTCATACAATCTTTAGCCTTGTAGTCGTTTAAAAGCTCCAGGCGTTCCAAAGGTTCTTCAGACGTTAAAGGAGAATTGACCGCCAGGCGCACGTCGCGATCCGTGACAATGCCCACCAACTTTTTGCCATCGACAACCAAAACCTGACGAATGCCGGCACGGTTCATTTTTGACACAACTTCCCGCAATGACATATCTGGCGTGACGGTTTCCGGATCAATCGACATCAGATCATTTGTTGTTAACATGGCGTCTCTCCTGATAGTGAAATCATTTGTATGATAATAATTCCCGATGATTTTCAAAATATTTGGTAACGACAAGAATCAAATGGAAATGATTACATGCTTACAGTGTAGTGGTGACGGCCGAAAAATTCGGGTGGCGAATGTCATAAATTTGGGGTGATATTCTGGTAAGGAAAATGTGACAAACGGCCGTTTCATGCCAAAAAAGAAAACGCCAGAACAAAAAACGCTGACCCTGTAACAAAGGTCAGCGTTCAAAACAAGTCGCGCCTGGCAGATAGTCGGCTCCCTAATCTTTCAATGGCAGCCGTCCAAAAGCTGCTTCTTGCTCAGCCACACCCTGGCGTCGTTCCTGGTTAAGCTGCCACAGGACAAAGCGCACCCGGGTAGACATCGCCGTAGACATATTCCACAAGAAGCGCGCACCAAGTTCTGAATCGTCTTCTACCAGCGCCAACAAACGCTCTCGGCTCAATACCAGCAAGGTGGCGCCTTCGCTCCCGGCAATCAGGTCAGCACTGCGCCCGCCGCGATCCAGCATGGCCAGCTCACCCGTAATTTGCCCGGCACGCAAATTGGCCACGTGCTCGATCTTATCGTGGTTGTGCGTACCGGAATTATTGTCTGGGTCTTTCCAAACTTCAACATACCCGGTCTGAATGATGAACAACTCATCACTAGTTTGTGACGCTTCGGCAATCATTTCTTTGGGCTTAAATACCCGCACCTGACACTGTGCCGCCAGCCGGGTTCTCTGGGGCAGAGTCAAATCATTGCCGACATCTGAATTGACAAAGAATTGAGCAATTTCATTAATTCTGGTCAGTTCATCTTCTTCAACTGGCTTAAAGAGTGCGCTGCTGTGCAGCGGCAAACCCAAAAATACGGCCACCATCCGGCGCGTGACGTTTGGGGATTCAAACTGAGGCCAATGGCCCGCCTTGGGCAAAATGCGTAAATCGGCAGCGGCCCATTCATCAGCCACTACCCCAGCATCTCGTAGCGGCACCGTATTGTCTTCTGCCCCCCAAATGACCAATGAAGGCGTTTCAATACCGGCCAAACGGCCGCTTAAATCATTCTCCAACATTGCTCGGTAACACTCTGCCCGCACTCGGCCCTGGCCCGGTCGTCGTGCATCCATGCGTAGCCGCTCGTAATCTCCTTCAGTAATGCCGGTTCGTTCGGCAAAAGAGACCGGGCGCATCAGCCGATCCGTCAGGCCAACAAAGGCCCGTTCGGTGGCGGTAACCACCATGCTGCCCAGGCCAAACCGTTCCAGCATGGTGATGGGACTGATGAAAAGGTTGATGGCAGTGGATAAACGGCCACTTATCGTTGGACTCAGCAGGACCATGCGCTCAACCAAAATAGGATGGCTGGCGGCCAGCGTCAGGCTAATCATGCCGCCCATGGAGTGACCCACCAGCACCACGGGGCCATCGCTAATCTGACCAATCAGATCAGCCAGCAGGTCAACATATTTGGGAATCGTTGTGGTTTCTTCTAACGGGGGGGATTGTCCATAGCCGGGCAAGTCTATGGCGATGCAGTGAAAGCGTTGGGCCAGCTGCCCTAGCAGCGGGGAGGTGGCATACCAAGAGCTAGACCAGCCATGAATGAGCAGCGCAATTTGCCGCCCCTTCTTGCCTGCCTCTACGTAATGGATTTGCTGCTCACCAACGGTAAAAATGCCTTCTGTATACGCTTCCATACACGTCACCTAACTTACACTACGGCCGTAACCTTACGACGACTATTGATACTACAGAGAAGTTCTAACAAACGTTCTTCACTCCGTAATAGTAATCAATCCGTCGTGCGACGAAGTTAAGGCGACGTGAAAAAACAGTCAACTGTTAAAAAATTGACAAAGCAGGTGGTGGACAGTTTTCAAGCTGTCCATCACCTGCTTTTCAATAATCGATGATCCGAGTAACAAGGGACAAACCAATAGCGGCTTACCGATTGCCGATTATTTGGTAATGGTAAAGCGTAGGCCCGCCGAACGGCCGTTCACCTCCGGAAAGAAGGTCTGACGGGCAAAGGTGGGGCGCACCTGGTATTCGCCAGGGATGGTGGCCTGGAGGAAGTAGCTGTACTGGTAGGTTCCGGCAGGTAAGAAGTTAGCCAAGAAAACCACCTGCTCATCACGGTATTCAATCTGGTTGAAGAACCACCAGCCCCAGTAGCCAAAGCGATACGCTTCATCCACACGGTTTACTTCACCGCCCTGGTTGGCGGAATTGATGTTGAGGCCAGGGTCGAGGGCTTCCGTGCCGGCCGGAATGGGGTCTTCGATCATGGCGTAGAGCAAATCATTCTCGGCAATGATGGTCAGCACCACGCGCACCTGCTGACCCGCTTCAATTTCGGTGATGGGTTCGCAGGTTTCTCCTTCTGGATCGCAATCCGCATCATAATACACCCGCTCGACGGATACGCCGCGGTTTACCGGTGAGACGAACGACATGTCGATACTGCTGTTGAGGTGCATGGTGTAGTAGAGACGGCCGTCTCCCGCCCCGCGCCCAAAGTTAAAGAAGTTGGCATCTTCCAGCAACAAATCAGAAATGGGTAAGGCGAAGGTGCGGCTGTCGGTGATGCTGCTGGTGGTGAAACGGCCGTCTGTTACAGGCTGTAAGTTCACGTCCAGATTGTAATCATAATTCGCTTCTAGCTCGCCGGAAGCCACCAGCCATTCTGTCAGCGAGAAGATTGTCCAGGCGGTTTCGTGGGAAGTTGACCACAACGGCGCACCGTGTGCGCTTGCCGTGCGAGCGTTCATCAACCAACGGACAGCTCCTGGCAGCAGCGGGTTGTCGGGTTCCAGTTCAGCGAGGGTTTTCACGATGACGGCCGTTCCCCGCACATCGCTGTTCAGATTGCGGAAGTCACGGCTGGCATCTTCCCAATGCGTCCCGGTGGCGCTCACCACCGCACTGTCATTCAGATCCCCCAGCAGCGTTTGCACCCGGCTGTCCGTCACGCCCAGTTGGGCATAAGCGGAGGCGACAAGCGCCCGGGCATACGGATCAAGCAAGGTGCGATTTTCCGTCACCAGTCGATCCAGATCAGGCACGATGTCTGCATCTAGCTGCGCCAAAACGTATAAGAAAAAGGATTGACGATTAACTTGAAACGCTGTCAATTCCACCGATGGCACGGTGAGGTTCACAACCAGATAGTTGGCCGCATCCTCCAGCACCTTAGCTCGTACCGTGTAACCAACTTCCCGTGCCTGGGCCAGGCCATACAGGGCGTAGGCCGTTAGCCAGGGATCACTTTCTACGCTGCTGCACCAGCCCCAGCCGCCATCTGGCAGCGCCAAATCTTCTAGCTGTCCTATGCTAGCGTGGACAACCGCCTCTGAATCTGCAATTTTGCCGGCGTCTAAACTGGCCGCAGGCAGGCGACGCGCCAGCCCCAACAGGGCAACATTGGGCAGCAGTCTGTCTGTCACGGCGTAGGCGCAAAGCGAAGAATAGGCTTGTTCGTTGTTCAACGTGATGCTGTCTACCAGCGCCGCCGCCAGCGAGGGGCTTAGGGTAATGTCAACTTCGCCCTGGGCTGGATCAACGCCGGGGGGCAGCAGGATGGCCTCCACACGCCGCCCAACCTCGTCCAGCTGGCCTGCGGTGGCAACAATGTCAGCCGCATTGTAGCGATAGACAGGAATATCGCCGCCGTCGCCAAAGGTAGGCTTGGTAGCATCGCTGTAGTCACCCCCCGCCACGCGGAAGGTGAGGTCTACACCCGTCACGTTGTCCACGGTAACGGGCCAGCGGACGAGTCGTTGCCCGTTGGCCGGCACGGTAATGGTTTGGGTTGATGCGCCCGTCAGGGTGACACCGGACGCTTCGAGAGAAACGGCCGTTTCCAGCGCTTCTCCGGTGTTGTTATTGACAATTGCACCCAGTTCTACCACGTCCCCCACAGTAAAGAAGCGGGGCGTGACGGGACGCACCAAAAGCGGCAGCGTGGTGATGATATCTACTGCATTTTGACCGACAAGCGTATCGGCTGTGACGGCCTTGCTGCTAAGTCGCCAGGTGGTCAGGTTGTCTGGCAGGGGAATCTCAACCATTGCCTGACCGTTGGCATCGGTGGTCAGGCTGGCTTGCCAGAAAGCGGTATCGGGGAAATCCTGGCGCACGCCGTCATCATCAGCTTCGCCAGCGCGAGCCACGACGGTTTCAGCGGCAAAATCGCCGCCGCCCCCGCCGCCAATGCCTAACTGCTCTACGGGAATCTCAACCGGGTAGCCCTCGCCAGAGAAAATTAACCCGGAACCGAGCCGGCTGCGGTAGGGCTGTTCGGCATAAAATGCGTCTACGATGGTGGGAGCATTGTCTTCTTTTAGGGTCAACACAGCCAAATCGACCAGCGCCAAAGACAGATCGGCCTGAACGGGGTTGCCCTGGTAGTCGGTGACGGTGAGGGTGTAAACGGCCGTATCTCCCGGTTCAAACGTCTCTTGCTGGGGCGTCAGCGTTACGTTTAGCGTTTGCTGCTCTGTAGAAACAGTCAGTTCAGCCACGCCCAGGCGCATCTCTGGGTAAGGGTTGCCGCTGCTTGACACACCTTTGATGGCGGTGACGGTGACAAACGCATTGGGTGCCAAATCGCCCGTGATGGGAATCTCTAGCACGTCACTGCTGCCGTTCAAGGTTATCACCCGCTGTTCTAAAAGCTTGCCGCGCTCAATGGTGAGCCAGGCCCGCACTGGCTCAGTAAAGGGAGATTGCACCAGTACGCGGGCGGTGTCGCCAGGGGCGTAGCTGGTGGCATCGGGGGTGAGGGTCATCGTTTTGTCACGCGGGTCAATCTGCCAGCCAATCCGGCCGCTATCTGATACCCAAATGCTGGTGCTGCTAA
>CBDUOF010000167.1:0-11054 GCA_965368765.1 uncultured Anaerolineae bacterium
TCGGGCTGGATGGCCGAGATTTCCTGCCGCGCCTTCTGCCAAAAAGCCAATGGCACTGCCGATGCCACGTCGCAGCGAAAGCCAGCAACACCCAGTTCTACCCACATTTTCAGTGCATCAATCAAATAATCCCACAGTGCAGGATCATCATACACCAGGTCGATGATATCGCTCCATTCAGGCACGGTGGTGACGGGACGGCCGTTTGCATCGCGGTGGTACCATTCCGGGTGGGTTTGCACCGTCACGGCATCGTGGGCCGTGTGGTTGTATACCACGTCGATCATCACCTTTAGCCCCAGGGCATGCGCGTACTGCACCAGCAGTTCAAACTCCCGCTTGGTACCATATTCTGGATTCACTTCAAAGTAATCCTGAATGGAATATGGACAGCCCAACGTTCCCTTTTTGTTGAGCTGGCCAATGGGATGGATGGGCATAAACCAGACAACATCGACACCCATTTCGCGGATGCGGGGCAAATCGGCCGTCACGTCGGCAAAGGTGCCGTTGGCGCCGTGATTGCGCACATAAATTTCATACAACACAAGGTTGCGAACATTTTTTGGTGTATCAATTGCCATAAGTCTCGTCAGTCTAGAACGCCCATCGCCCGGATCTGCGTCCTGCTATTCTTTTAAGCCGACCACGCCCGATTTTGTAGAACGACGCGATAACCGTCCACATCTTCAAAGGTTTTACCAACGGCATCCCAATAGGGATTATAGGAGCCAACAGGCTTAAACCCGGCACGTTCCATTCGGGTACAGGTCTCCTGCCAGGTAACCACATTCGGAAGATAAAAAACCAACAGGTTGTCCTGAGAGGAGGCCTTGCCAACGCTTACGCCGCGATGGTGGGTAAATTCCAAGTGATAACGTTGCTTTGGATGGCCAATGATCGCGCCGTCGAATCCCATGTGATCTTCAAAGTGCCCCAGCAGAGCAAAACCAAGTCCGTCCTGGTACATTTGGCTTATTTGAGCCAAATTGTCTGTCGGCCTAGCCACGCGCATCACCATGGTTGGCTGAACGGCCGTTTCCGGAAGGTCAGCAGGTAGCGAGAATGTGCCATCCGGGTTGGGGGGGAAGAGAACAAAGCCTGTGACGGCGTCTAGGTTAAGGGGACCGTAAATGTGGGGGAATTGATGCCCGCTTTCATAGCAATCCTCAAAAATCAGCTTGGCCGTTAACTTTGCCGGATCGATCATAAGCAAGATCAGGTCGCTGCGCCCGGCATACATTTGGTTGGCCGGCATCAGCACCTGTGTCGCAGTTGAGCAGTGGATGAACCCTTCACTTTCTAAGGAATCAGCGCGGTATTCTCCGGCAGCTATGGCCGTTTGCCAAGCTACCTCTGTAGTGATATGCAAAATGAGTGTCATGCCCCCATTATCCCCAACGGTGGCTCAATCTCCAACCGCCGTTTGCCAGCCCACTGGATCAATCAACCACCCCGCGATACGGCCGTCGGATTCCATTTCCAACCAATTGGTGTGCCACCACTCCGCTGGATTGCCGTCCAGGGCAAAGGGAGTGACGGCGACGACGCGGGGATCAGCCAGCCAGGGCGTCCAGCCTGTTTCAGGATAGTGAGGAAAACGGCCATTATTCCCTCGCAAAGCCAAATTCAGGTAATCGTTGGCCAGGCTGGCATCAGGATAAGCTGGATCGCTGTGCCGCCAGCCCGTTTCCGTAATAAAGACCGGCAGATCTACCACGCCGTGCTGCTCTAGCCACCACAACTCCCAGGCATAACCGTTGATCCCACGATTAAAAATGGCGTCTGGCGGGGTAAGGTGGGCCGGATTGGTCACGTCATTTAGCCAATCCACCTGGTAGCTTTGTACCCAGGGTGGCGCAGCAAACGGGCCTTGAGGGTACGGATGGCTGGCCCAGCCATCTAGAACAGTCAGCACTGCTGGCTGAGCGGCAACCATCTCAGCTAAGAACGTGCCGGAATCGATGTACCAAAGCCCGTTGACAAACGGCTGGCTGCCCGTGTGGGGCGTGTACGGATCGAGCCCGGCATTGAGAACAACGCTTTGCGGATCGGCCGTATGGAGGGCAACGGCCGTATCCAGTAAAAATTGAGCATACGCCGCCGGATCTGGTCGCCCACCCCATTCATCCCCATGATTGGGCTCATTGCCCACAATCACAAAGTGCTGCGCTGTGGGCCAATCCAGCGCAGCGACAAAATCGCTATACTGCTTAGCGACCGTTTGGAAGGAACGGCCGTTTTCATCCAACGCTGGCGCAACCCACCAGCCCGCCTCTTGATCAAACGTAGTTGCCAGGCGCAAAATAGGAGTTAGCTCCTGCGCGGCACACAAATCCATAAATTGCTGCCATTTGGCTACATTCAAATCATCAAGCCGCACCAGCTGCGTCACGTAGCCCCACGGCCCCACGGCCTGTGCCGCATACTGCAGATGAGTTTCCCACGCGGACAAGGGCCACTGAAAACGGCCGTCGTCTAGTAAAAGATGAACTCCCAACTTGTTTGGACCCAATTCAACCAACTCAGACGTTGAGGAATCGCCGACACAAGCTGCCATCAGCAGTAAGATCCCCAAACCAATCCACCACGGTAAACGCATCATTGACCTAGCGTATGCTAAAATCAGACATTGACAAACTGAACCCTTTATTTTTATACTCCGCCATCTTTCTTTTACTCATTTTCAGGAGCTTGTTATGGATGCCAATCCAACTGCCAACTATGCCGCCCGCCTTGTTGTGGAGCAAGGACCAGAACCTGAGCAATCCTTTACGTTGAGCAACAGTTCCCAAACAATCGGCCGTTCGGCCAACAACAGCATTATTATTAACGATCCGGAGATTTCTCGCCGCCAGGCTCAAATCTTGCCTCGGGAAGATACCTTTTTCATAGAAGATTTAGGCAGCACCAACGGCACCTTCGTTAATGGCATCCGCCTAAACCAGCCAATGGCGCTGAATCATGGTGACACCATTGAATTTGGGGATACGATTCGCTTGCGCTATTGGGCCGCTGGTTTGGCCTCAGAAATCATCTATTCTCCTGCCGATGATGTGATTACCCCCGCGCTACCACCGGAGCCTGTGCCGGCCTATGCCCATCCCGACAACCTGACGCCGCCAGATCCCGCGCCTCAACCTGATCCAGACTTTTTTGACCTGCCGGAAACGGCCGTATCCCCCAACCGTAACCGGATTCTCGTTGGCTGTGGCTGTCTGCTGCTGCTGGCCTGTCTCTTCTGCGTCGGGGGCATCTTCTTTCTGGATAGTTACAATCAGGGGCAGTTGCTCTATTGTGGTGGGTTACGGCCGTTTTGGGAAACGATACTGGGGCCGCTTGGCTTCAACCCCCTCTGCGCCTAACGCTGTGCCCACCGGTAAACATTGACTTAGATCCCACTGGCTGTGTTTAGCCATTTGTAAGCGCCAGAATTCAACTGTCCACGCCAAGCAAAACGCATCTTCAGCCCGGAAAGCATAAATTGTGACCGTTCACGGTTTTAGGCGTCAATATTCTTGTACAATTAACAGTTTGAATTAGACGCACTTTGGTAGAAACCAATTATGGAGGCCGTTTGCCATGGAAGACTTGGTTGATTTTGTGTCCGAGCAAGCCAAACTGCCTGTGCCTAAGGCCAAAGCCGCCATAGAAGCTACTTTAGCTTACATACAGCCCAGCTGTTCCACCTTGCTTAAAAGCACCATTGACGTTTTGCTCCAATACCCCGACATGACCGAAGTTGAAAGAGATCTGCTCATCGCCACGCGCGTACTTTTCCCCGATGACCCTGCTAAAACAGACGCCCCGCCAACGTTAGACGATTAACGCTTAACCTGGCCTAGGTAAACCAC
The DNA here is from genome assembly GCA_965368765.1 of uncultured Anaerolineae bacterium. Taxonomy (GTDB): domain Bacteria; phylum Chloroflexota; class Anaerolineae; order Promineifilales; family Promineifilaceae; genus Leptofilum. The sequence goes on from CBDUOF010000167.1 coordinate 3,855, forward strand.
AATAACGCTTTTGACGAAAATCGTCACTGCTTTGTGGTTTACTCAAGGAAAACGGGAGAATCACTATTTTTAAATTCAAAGAATTTTCCCGTTTTCACCTATTCTCCAAATAAAAAGCTGGCCACCTCAATAAAAGGCGACCAGCTTTTTCTGACTCTCAAGATACCTTCTGTTTTTTTACGAGGCGTCTCGCTCAGGGATTTGCAGCACCTGTCCTACGCGAATGGCAGAAGGATTATCGCCAATCGCTTCTTTGTTGGCCTCATAAATTGCCATCCAATTGTCGCGGCTGCCAGAACCATAATATTTTGCGGCCAGGGCGCTCAGCGAATCGCCACTGACAACGGTATGTTCTGCTTTAATCGCAGCGCCTTTCTTGGCTGCCAGACGTGCTTGTCGTGCGGCCGTTCGCTTTTCCGCCTGCTCTAAGTGGGCTGGTTTGGCTTTTGGTGCGGCAGCGGTTTTTTTGCTACCGCCCTTTTGGCGATCATAGGCTTCTTTTTCGGACATATTTGTTTACTCCTTGCATATTGTAAGACTGATAAAACAGAATAAAGTGTGGCCTCATGGTCAAATCGCTAGCCGATGAGGCCTTTAGATCGCTTGAGAAACGGGATTCCAATGATTGTCGGACGTGAACGCCTATGCCTCAAGGCAGGCGATGCAATCATCGCGTCCCCTACCGAGGTGGCAGGTTGATCACTTGACCAGGATAGATCAGGTTTGGATCTTCGATCTGCGGATTGACGCCAATGAGATCACCGTAATTGATGCCCAACCGATTGGCAATTTTGGTGAGCCATTCACAAAGCCCCACAATGTAGGTTTCTCCCTGGTCAATGCCTGGTTCTGCATTATCGCAGTAGTTAGCCGGTAACTCGGTGGCTTCGTTGCTAGCTGCGGTATCTACAGGAACGGGTGCATTGATGGTAACATTGACACTGGCTGATGCTTCATCTCCACCGACGTTGCGCACGGCATAGGCGTGCCCGCCAGGTTCAGCTGTGTAGCTAAACTGCCAGGACCCGTCTTCGCCAACAACGGCCGTTCCCACAACCAGCTCGCCATCCAGAATTTCAACCTCAGCGCCCGGTTCGCCCGTGCCGCTAAAGCGCAATTCCCCGCTATCTGCCGCACTGCCATCTGCCGGAGCATCCAGAGTGGGCGAAGCACTGTCAGTCGCTGCATCGGGATCAACAAAGGAAAAGCTCACTGGATCTGTCTCAACGGCCGTTCCGGAGCCATCCACCGAACGCAGTGCCAGCTCATAATCGCCAGCAGGCAAGGTTGTCGGGAAGTGCCAGGTGCCGTCGTCGGCCACAACGGCCGTTCCCACGACCTCGCCATTCACCACAATCTCTACCTCAGAACCGGGCGTGCCAGTTCCGCTAAGGGTCACATCCCCGCCAGCCAACCCCGCTTCAGGCAGGTCAAAGGTAGGCGGCACAAATTCCACTGCATCTTCATCAGTAGCAGGCAGCTCACTTAGAGACAGCCCATAACCCTCTGATTCGCCAGCCACATTGCCATCCAGATCGATGGTTTGCAGCCGCACATCATGGTCACCAGCGGTCAAATCCGTGTCGAATGTCCAACTGCCATCGTCGCCTACCGTCGCGGTTCCTAGCAGTTCGCCATCAATCACAATGCCCACGTTACTGCCGGGCGTCCCGGTGCCGCTGAGGCTCACTGAGCCACCAGGCAGATCGCCATCGGGCAAGCTCAGCGTTGGCACCGCTAGAGCAATAGGAGGCGCCGTGACGTCGAAAGCGGGAAAATCAACAGTAGTGGCCACATCGCCAGCGGCATCTAACGCTTCCAAAGAGAGCGTACGCGATCCTTCCACTAGATCGAGGTCAAATGACCAGCTGCCGTCATTGCCCACCTCGGCCGTGCCCACTTCTGTGCCATCGACAATGATGCGCACGGTGGAGCCGGGCGTGCCGCTGCCGCTTAGGGCCACAGGGCCAGCCTCCAATCCATTCGTCAATACGGGGGCTTCCAGCACCGGCACATCAATTTGGGGGATTGTTTCGTCCATCGGCTCATCTGCGGCGCTGTCTGTATTGGTAGCAACGGCCGTATTCGCCTCACCATTATCGGTCCCCTGCACAAACGCGGGCGGCGACAGCCAAAACCAAAGCAGCAGGGCAATGAGAATGACCAAAATAATCAGTTTCATAATATCGAAGCGTCTCACTTCGTTTTCGTTCCGATGATGAATCATCTGTTTGTGTCCTTCCTCTAGCTATTTTGAGTTTGTGCCATAAACTGCCTGGCTTCATCAATCCATTGGGTAGGTTCAACGGCTTGCCACTCTTCGGGATTGATAATTTGGCGAGCGCGATCTGGCGTGAGTGCCGCCAGCTGAGCAAAGGTATACACGCCGGCCTCGTTGAAGCGTCCGGCAAATACGTCTCCTATGCCGTGAATCTTTTGCAGCCGATCTCGCTGAACCAGCACTTCTTTTACGACTTCTTGAACAACAACCTCTGGCTTACGATTCAGGGCCTCCTGCAGACGCGCGGACAAAGACTCTTTTTCAGCTTCGAGTGCTGCCAACTTCCCTTGCAGATCTATATCGATTGTGCGCGAAGGCGCTGTGGCTTCCCCATCGCGTCGCCAAAAAAGCCAATCGATCACCCATTCAAGGGCCCAGCCCAAAATCAAACCTATAATTAATCCAACCCAAAAATTCATTACTGCCTCCTTAATTCTTCTCCAACCATTTGAAAAAATGTTGTAGACACACCGCAAGATGTGACTATTAAAACGTGCGATTATCAGCAATCTGCACCTGCGGGGTTTTCGCCAAGAGAAATCTTTACCTCGTCCAGCAGAAAAATAGCTGATCACCAATTGCTTGGTTTGCTAGTCGGTCATGCAGTTGCCGCACCAAACCTGTCAGACACGCGAATAGGAAATTAGTCACATTCGGCTGCAGGGTATGCTGCCAAACAAACGGCAAGACAGTGAGGCAGAACGGCCGCTTTCCGCCGAATCTCTAAAAATCACGCTGGTTCCTGTACTGATTGAAGTTTAGCCGTCACAAAGCCAAGGGATGGAAGCCATTTCCTATTTATTTAAGGATGGCGGTCCCGGATGGTGTAGGAGTCGGTTTGTGACCTATTGTGAATGCAGGGGTCGATGATAGGAGCAAATTTTACCAGACTTTTTCTGAACAAGGAACCAAACATGGCAGAACGGCCGTTCAACATAATTTCCCAAATAGTAGACAGTGGCAATCGTGCGACCAAGAGGGCCGTGCAGCGCAGCAGATTCGCTTTACAGATGCTATCCCACTTGTGGCAGGTTCATCATGATTAATGACCACATAACCATTTCACGTGATCTGCTGCGCAAATTCGTCGCGGGAGAACTGGATGAAACAGAAAACGATCGTGTGATGACGCGTTTGGCAGAAGATGACAGGAGTCTGGAAATGATGGATGCGCTGTGGGATGAACAAACGCTGTATGTACCTGATGCCCCACTGCCTCACCTTGATCCGGAACAGGCCAAGCGAATTCGCCGTCGTCTTCTTCATCACATCCACCGCGCAAACCTTACCAAAAATGTGCTCAGGCTGGGAACTCAAGGATTTGGCAGCGTGGCCATGAGTTTGATACGACCTTTACTCAATACCAAAAATCAAAGCCGCAGGAACAAGAGGAGACATAAAAGCAATGATTGATTTCGAAGTGATTCAATCCGCATTTAACAATCTGGTCACGGGTGCTATTGATTACTTTCCTCGCCTGATCACCGCGCTCATCATCCTGCTGGCAGGGTGGCTGCTGGCCAAATTTGTGGCCAACATTGTGGAGCGGCTGGGTGAAAAATTGCGTTTGGAAGATTTGCTGGGGCGCATTGGCATCAAGGAAGGCCTGGAAAAAGCAAAATTCGGCCGTACGGGGACGCAACTGTTAGGTATGTTGCTCTATTGGATCATCTTTCTAAACTTTATACTAATTGCCCTGGAAAGCCTGGGGCTTCACGCAGCGGTAGAGCCCCTACGCGATCTCATCACATTTTTGCCCCGGCTGCTGGCCGCCATGGCCACGCTCACGGCGGGTCTGCTGCTGGCTCAATTTTTGGGAAAAGCGGCCCAAGCTGCTATGGAAGGCATGGGCGTGGAGTTTCATCAGGAAGTAGGGCAAGGGGTCAACGTCCTGCTCATCATCATGATTGTGATTGTGGTGCTGGAGCAGCTCGGCATCAACGCCAGCATTATGACCAATATTTTCACCAATGTCGTGACCATTATGGTGGCCGGTTTAGCCTTGGCCTTTGGTTTGGGCGGCCGAGGCGTGGCGCAAAGCGTTTTGGCAGGCTACTACGCTCGTGAGCAGTTCGAGATGGGCGATACCATCAGCTTCGACGACAAAGAGGGCATTCTGGAAGCGATCGGAACGCTCAATACAGAAATACGGGTCGACGGCGAACGGCTGGTGGTACCCAACACTATACTGACGGAAACGGCCGTACGCGTGAAAGATTCGAATTGGGATCAATCCATGCTAGAATTGGATGATTGATCCCACTACAAGCGAAATCTAACCAAATATTCACAGGATAAGTACAGCGCTGCCCATATTTTTATTGTTAAGGAAATTAAATGCCCTTATAATGACAGGGAGTATACAAACACAAGTGCATTTAATTAGAGTTGGCAGGCGCATAAATGTCAGCCTCCCCCAAAGTGAGATAATGGCAAAATCAAATAAAACTCCAGCTAAAAGTGACAGCCGAAGCGGCGAATTGGAAAATCTTCGAGAAATTCTTTTTGGTAACCAGGTACGGGAAACCGAAGATAGGATAAGCCAGCTTGAAGAGAATCTACAAAATCTCTTTCGTGAATTTTCAGAATCTTTGAACCAGCAATCGGCTTCTCTCCGTGAAGCCACCGTAACAACTGAAAAAGAACTGAAGACCCAATTCACGACACAGGTTACCGTCATAAACGAAAACCATGAGACATTGGAGAAAGATCTACAGGCAGCGCAGAAAACATTAGAAGCCAGCATCAGTCAACTCCGTGCCGACTCCAAAAAGCAGATGGATGCGCTCCAAACGCAGCTTACAACGGAACTTAGCAAACTACGCGACAGCCTAACGGATCAAATGCTCCGCATGAAAAACGAGTCCCGCAGCCGTGATGATGATTTGCGGCAGGAGTTGCTAACGATGAGCAGCTGGCTGGACAATAAGCTAACCCCACGCAAAGATCTGGGTCAATTGTTAATAGAACTCGGCCAAAATTTAAATAGCGATGCTCAGGACGACGCTGACTCCTCGCAACAAACATAATCCAATTTATTATGAGTGATCCAATTGAGGCGCAGCATGCCGCAGCAACATCGGCCAAACCAACGGAAGATCCCGAGTTGGCTGCGCTTCGCACAATTCTGCTGGAAGAAGAACGTCAGCGCATTCACCAGCTTGAACAAGAAAGTGAAGCCGTCCGAGAAAAGGCGCAGGAGCAATCTGAGGAATTTGCGGCGCAGCTTCACGCCCTGCAAGCAGAAATTGACGCGTTAAAACAAACCAACCAGCAGCAACAAGACCGCGCCACAGCTTTGCAAGCTGAGCTAGAAAGTTTGCAAACGCAGATGCACGCTGAGTCGCAGGCGTTGATCCCCAAGCTCATCCAACAAATGGGATTTATTATTGCCAACACCATTCGCGATAAGCGAGATGAATTGGCTGAAGCGTTGGGCCCAATTATGGGTGATGCCATACGGGTTCAAATTCGCGATTCACGCAAGGAGATGGTTGAGGCGCTGTATCCCATCATTTTAGAAACAGTGATGCGGGCGGTTGCTGAGTTTCTGCGAGAATTCCAACGCAACATTGACGCTCGTCTAAAATCCACATTTAATCTGAAAGGATTTATCAATCGGACAGGGGCCCGCTTGCGCGGTGTCTCACCTTCAGAACTTACGCTTCGGGAGTCGTTTGCTTTTTCGCTTGAAGAACTTTTTCTGATTCAGCATGAATCGGGTTTGCTGTTGGCGCATCACAGCCACAGAAATGAAGAAAATGACGATTCTGATCTGATTGGTGGCATGTTGACAGCGATTCGTGATTTTGCCAGGGACTCTTTTGGCGAAGCGGACAGTGAGCAGGAGCTGCGAGAAATTGAATTTGGGGATGAGCGGATCATTATTCAAAGTGGCCAATATGTATATGCCGCGGCGGTGATTAAGGGAATTGAGCCAACCGGGTTCCATGCCCGACTGCAAGAAGTTGTGTCTGAGTTGCATATTGAACATAAGCCGGAATTGCGGGATTATGAGGGTGATCCGGCAACGATCCCCGACTTGCCAGCCAGGCTAGTAGAATTTAGTCAACGGCTGGCGAAGCAAGAAGTCGCTACGCCGCGAGAAATTTCGAGTAATCAACGGTGGTTGCTCTTTGGCGGCGTCGGCGCAACGATCTTTTTGATAGCGTTTGCCTGTTTCTATTTGCAATTTACGATTGCTTTATGGCCGCTGGCTTTTGGCTCTACGGCGACACCAACCGTTACCACGTTGCCTACGCAAACGGCCACATTTGAACCCACCGAGACCGCCACGCCGCTGCCCACGGCGACGTCTACGCGTCAACCAACCGCAACCGCCACAAATACGGCCGTCCCTCCCACCTATACCAGTACGCCCACGGCAACCCAGACACCTATGCCGACCAGCACGCCACCGCCAGCCTTACCGGTAACGGTGCGGAGCGTCTGGATGCGAAACGAGCCGGACCTGTCGACCACTCCCTTTGTGGCACTGCCGGCAAATACGGCCGTTACCGTTCTGGCTCAAATTGACGACTGGGTACAGGTTGAATGGCAAGGAACTACCGGGTTACAGCAAGGCTGGCTAGGCATACGTTGGCTGACAATCGATGGCATCCCTCTCTCAGACATCGCCACACCAACGGGAGGGTAAAGAAAATTATGCGCAAGTTGCAGAAAAAAGTTTGTCTGTTGGGAGATTTTTCAGTCGGTAAAACCAGCCTGATCCGCCGCTATGTGGAGGGCCGCTTCGACGACAGATATCTGAGCACCATCGGGGTTAAAATCTCCAGAAAGGCCCTGACGCGCGAGGATCATCTCCTGAATCTGCTCATCTGGGATTTAGCGGGTGGCAACGATTTTAGTAAGGCAGGCTCAAGCTATTTGCGTGGGGCCTCCGGGGCCTTGATTGTTTG
>CBDUOF010000168.1:0-10975 GCA_965368765.1 uncultured Anaerolineae bacterium
CAATGGGTGCTGGGCCAAACGGCCGTTTTGCTGCTCTTCTTGCCGTGGTTGGCCTATGCGCTGGGGCGCATTCCGACCTGGTCACAGGCCAATCCGGTAGAGCCATGGAGCTTTCTCAAAATATATTGGACCGTTCTCACGGTGGGTATCCCCCTCGATGTTGATAAGTACGCGGCGCTAACCGTTCCGGCGCTGCTACTATTCTTGCTGGGCGTTGGCCTGATCGGTTGGCGGGCACGCCGCCATGTGGCCGCCCAGCAAAAACTGGCTCTGCTGGTGATTGGCCTGCTATTGCCTGCGCTGGTGGTATACATTGTCTCTTTGCCAAAAGCCTCATTTTTCTATTCGCCACCGCTGGCGCCTCGTTACCTTATCATCTTTTTGGCCGGGTTTGCCGTGCTGTTTGCCTGGGGACTGGCTGAGTTGGGCAACGGCCGTTTCTTAACACGTCGCCGTTGGCCTCTCACTTTGGTAGGGGCCGGGTTTGCCGTATACGTCGCGCTGCTTGGCCTGCGTAGTTACCATCCCAACCGGGTGTTGGCCGACGACTTTCCCTCGTTGACCGCCACGATTGCCGCTTATCAGCAGCCGGAAGATGCCGTTGTCCTGTACAACGACACCGATTGGCCTATCTTCGCCTATCACTATGCCGATTTTTGGCACGGTATTCCGGGCGCGTGGCAGATGACGGCACAGCAAGCGGATGATTTTTTGACGCCCATCTGGCAAGCGCATGCGGGCATCTGGCTTGTCAAAACGCAGTACGCCACGATCGGCGATCCCGAGCAGCTTATTGTTGGCTGGCTGGCGGAGCACGCGGCGGCACAAATTGCATATCCCTATGGTGACAAAGAGCTCCTCTTTTTTGCGCGCACCTCGGAGCGCGCGGGCGATCTGACAGCACTGGTCCAGTTTTCGCCACAAGTTGAAGTTGAAACGGCCGTTCCGCATCTCGTGGGTTATGAGGTGGAAACACAGGATTTTCACAGTGGCGAGACGATTCATCTCTTTTTGTATTGGCGGGGAAACGGCCGTGACGAAACCATCGAGGCTGGGGTTATTCCGGCCAATGGCGGCGAGCCAGTTCCCCTGGCTTCCACCACGATGCCGCAAAGCAGTGGCCTGAGTCGGCAGCAGATTGACCTGCTGGTGGCTGCAGATTTGACATCTGGCCCTTACCAACTTTATGTGGCAGCCGCTGGCAGCGCGGCCCAGTTTGGGCATATAGCGGTGCGGCAAAAGCAGGCTAACTTTATTACCGTTGCTGATGTCGACATTCAGAACCGCGTTGAAGCACAGTTTGACGAGGGAATAGATCTATTGGGGTACGATTTAGGAACAACAAGCTATCGTCCTGGCGAGGCCGTTCCGCTGACCCTTTACTGGCAAGGTGAAGGGCAAATCGACCAGCGATATAAAGTATTCACTCACGTTTTGGGTGAGGTCTACAACATCAACAGCAATAATTTTTTGTGGGGGCAGCAAGACAACGAACCGGGAAACGGCCGTCGTCCCACAACCACCTGGCGCACCTCAGAGGTTATCGTCGACGCCTATGCCATTCCGTTAGACCCGCAAGCGCCGCCCGGCATTTATCAGATTGAAGTTGGTCTCTACGACCCGATTAGCGGACAGCGTCTGCTGCTCAGCGATGGCACTGACTTCCGCATTTTGACCACGATTCGGGTCGATCCATAGCGAATTTGACGCTGACCTCCGCCTTGTGAAGGTTTGCAGGTTGCACTAAATTCGGCATAATACGCTCGCACCACTGTTGTATCAAATCAAATCCTACGCAAAGGCAACGTCTTGTGGACGACCCTAAACGGAGCATTGACGTCACCCACAGTACCCTTCATACTCTTCGTAAGATTGCCCATTCACGAAAGGTACATGAAGTGTCGTCCTTGTCTTTGCCTGAGATAGATAAATTAGTGGCTGCGATTGCCAAATATGCCCCCGCAGGAAATGTGCCAGGGGTGATCCTCAACGGGCTGCTGCGCTTGCCCAACCGCCGACCTTCGACCAGCACCGTACGACGCGACATTCATCTTTTATTGAGAGGAGTAGATCAAACTTTGTTGGACAAGGCTGTGTACGGCACGTTTTTTGCAGGGCCAGCGGCCGTCTTGTGGGCCTACCAAAATTTGCTGAAACTAGCGGGCAAAGAGGTCAGTGCCGCCTTCCCCGAGGGGATTTGGCAATTTTATGTGGATTATGCTTTAAGAGATGATACGGCTCGCCACGCCTTTGAGACACACGGCTTTGACACGACGTTGCGCCAGCACAATCTTCAGCTTTCCCCGGTTGATCGCGTCACTGCCTGGGCCATGACGGCCGTTTACTGTCTGCACCAATATAGAGCGCTCCTGGCAAATGAATGGCGTGAACGCGTTTACACCAATCTCCTGCGTGAACTTACCGCTGATTTGCCCAACAGCGCTCGCTTCAGAAATGTGTATCGGCAGTGGGAAGCTGTGCGGCCGTATGGTCGCGGTGCCGATGTGCAGCCAAATGAAGATTACCCCGCCTACCGCAGGCGCAAATTCACGGCGTTTCTAGACGAGGCACTGGCCCAGCTGCCTGCTACTACGCGGGCGGAATGGCAAAAGCAGGTTGATGCGGCCGAAGTAGACAGCCTGCCGGCTTATCAGCGGCAGCTCACGATTCGGGCATATTTGGAGCCCTCTTTGTACGGTGAAGAGCGCAAATCCATCCCGCTGGAGCAGCTGCAGATTGGCATCATTCATCAGGGACGCTACTATTTGCTGCCCGCCTGCGCCGACAAAAACGGCCGCCCCCACGACATTGGCACCGTGCGCAGCCTTATTGCCAATGTGATGTCTCATCCAGCCGAAACCGCGCCTGCCCAGCTTGCCGAGCTGGCCAGGATGAAGCGGGCAGCCCAGCCGCAATTTTTAGGCAGCACGGGCCAGGGATTCCGCCAGGAGTTAGCCAGCTTGCGCCTTGCCCCCATCTGGATCAATACCGATCAGCAGTCACGCGACCAGCCATTGGCAAGCCTGCGCCAGGCAGAACGCGCCGTTGGCGACCAACCGCTTACTATTTTTGATACGGGCGAAACCTTTGTTTTTGATCTGTCTCACATCTTTTTTGACGGTATTTGGGGCGCCGCCATGGCGGAGATTCTTACCAACGAGGCATTGGCCTGGGCGGTACAGTTGCACAGTTTACCGCCGGTTACAGTGAGCCAGCAACAGCCGTATGCGCCAAACTTGCCCCTGCGTGCAACTGACAGACAAAATATTCAAGCTGCGCCCCATGTGGCCCAGGAAGTTAGTGCGGAAAGCAGCGCCATTGATTTGCCGGCAATCCTGAATTTGCGGGAGTTATTTAAGCAGCGCAATGATTTGCTGCGCATGACGGTGAATGACTTGATGGTGCTGTATCGTACGATCCACGGTTTGGCCTACCAGCCTGCCCCGGAAATAGTGACACAGTTGGAAGGCTTATTGCAGAACGGCCGTACGCGGCCCGCTGCCCAAGCTGCCCTCACTGCCATTCAAAGCAAAGGCCACAATCCTGTCATCCTGATCCCTGTGGATGCCAGCCGCCGCAACCCGAGGGATCGGGTGTACCCATTGACTTTCGAGGTCCCCCTGGCCAATCTGGACCTCATTGGTGAACATGAGAAAACGCTGGCAGCGTTGCGCAATTATGAGCGCGCTACTCGCAACCGGCAGCACATTTTTGGTCAGTTTGAGAAGCTACAGAAGTCTTACCTCACAATTTTGGCCGGGTTTGGTGAATTGTTAAACCGTGCCAAGGTGCAGGCCAGCACTGGCGAGAGCATCAGTGCAGATACCATTCGACTGCTGGCCCATCTGCCCGTGCCGATCCAACGTTTGCTGGACAAGATTCCGGATCAGTTTGACGTGCTGAATGATCTTATCAAGGGGCGTGAGGTGTTCTCAAATGTTGGGCGTGTTGCGCCTGGCAGCAGCCTGACCCGCTTCATGACTGCCAAGGATGATAATGAAAAGAAGGAACTGGCCTGGGCGGTCTTAACCGATGCAGAAGGGCTGATGCACGTGACTGTGCGCGATTTTCGGCCGCATGTGGCGGCATTAACGGCCGTTGGTCGCCAAGACCTGGCCATTCGCATCATTACCGATCAGCTCAACTCATTTGCCGCAGGTCTCAATCAATACGTCCGTGATCTAAACCGGATTGCCACTGCCTCATTATAGCCATTCATTCCGGCACGACTTGCACGTACTGTTCTGGCGTCAACTCATCCAACGGCTGTCCGTTTGCTTTTGGGGCAATCACAAAATGAAAGCTGGCAAAGGTCCCCTGAGGCACAATAAGAGGGTCGTCACCTCTGCTTTTTCGATGCTTGGTTTAAAGGGCTTACTTCTGCCTCAGAATTGAATATGGTATATGGCGATGCCAAACGCCACGGCGACATTGAGCGAGTTTTTGACGCCGCTCATTGGCAGGGCGAAGATGCGATCGGCAAGCTTTAGGATGTCGGGATCAACGCCAACCTTTTCGTTGCCAATGACCAGTAAAATGGCATGGCCGTTTCCTGCCAGCTTGCAATCCGCTGTAAATAAATTTTCTGCTTCGGCCGTTTCTTCCAACGCCCAGAGCTCAAACCCCTCGGCTTTTAGCTGGGCCGCCGCCCGTACGCTGTTGCGGTGCTGTGTCCAGGCGAGGGCACTTTCAGCCCCCAGAGCGGTTTTGGCCAACCTAGGATGGGTTGGCGGGGCGGTGATGCCGCCCAAATGCAGGTGGGCCACGCCGGCACCGTCGGCAGTGCGCATGATGGCGCCCACATTGTAGAGACTGCGAATGTTGTCGAGAAGGAGGACGATGTTGTTGAAGTGTGGCATGGCCCCAGGGAAAGGCGTATGGCTCGAAGCCGCGTGGGACACCCAGGCGGTGAGGCTGCCGCAGTGGGGACAATTTGTCCCTGCCTGATCTCCGACCGCGACCGGAAAGCGGAATTGGCAGCTGTCTGCCGTGCATTGGCGAATTTCATACGGCCGAATCATCAGTCCACGGAACCAACTGTTTGGCTGCGCCGCTCCAGGAGCAGCACGTCGCGCCAAAGGCCGTTTAACTGCCCGAGCCGCTCCCGCTGCCCCACAATCCGAAAGCCACACTGCTCATGGAGTTTGACGCTGGCAACATTTTCAGCAAAGATGCCAGCCTGTAACGTCCAAATGCCTTCCGCTTCCGAAGCGGCAACTAAGGCTTGCAAGAGGCACATGCCCACGCCCTGGCCTCGCGCGGCTGCGGCGACGTATACGCTCACTTCTGCCACGCCTGCATAAACACATCGCCCGGATACGGCCGTAAACGCCGCCCAGCCTACTACCAGGTTATCTTGATTTCTGGCGACCAGTCGGCAGGAGGCTAAGTGATTTTGGTCCCAGGCTGCCCAGCTGGGAACGGCCGTTTCAAAGGTGGCATTTCCGGTCGCCAATCCTTCGGCATAAATTTGGGAAACGGCCGTCCAGTCTGTGGTCTGCATGGCCTGAAGGGTTATATTTATTGACATAATATCCTCGTCTTCCGGTTTGAGCTTTTGTCATCTGGCCATTGCCCAATGATGCCCTATACCACAGGCCGTTCCCGCCGGAACAGCAGCCGTGGGGCAATAATGCCACCCGCTATTGCTGCCAGTATGAGCCCTGTCTTAACAGCGTTTAGTTCCGCTTCAACCAACACAGGCGTGCCGCCAAATACGCTCAAACTGGTGATCTCCAAAATGCCCAACATCGTGCGGAAAGCAAACGTGCCTGGCACCATCGGGATGGCGGCGGGCACCGTAAATATGACTGTGGGGGAATGATTTTTGCGGGCAAGCAAGACGCCCATAAAGCCAATTAGGGTCGCTGCAAGCAAGGTAGCGGGTTCGATAGCCAGACCAAGCTGGAGGAGCCAGGTGCGCAGCGTATGCCCGGCGGCTGCCGCCACAGCACAGCCAGGCAAGGCGCGTGGCGGAACGTTGAACAAAATGGCAAAACCAGTTGCCGCGACGGCTGCCCAAAAGGCGTTTTCCAAAAGCAGCGCCAGCAGGGGATTCATAGGGAGACTCCCGTCAGGGCGATGGCTAGCAGCAATCCAAGGGCAATAGCCAGCGAGATGAGGATCCCTGTTACGCCACGAGCAAGGCCGGTGACAAGATGCCCGCGAATGAGGTCTTGGGCAGCGTTGATGAGCGGCACGCCCGGTACCAGCAGCAAAACGGCCGCTGCCATTGCTGTTTCCGGTTGAGCGCTGAGCTTGAACAACCCGGCGGTGCTGGCCAATCCCCCGGCAACAAAAGAACAGGCAATAACGACGAGAAGCGGGTTAAAAAATCGGTGGGCGAGTTCCTGCCTTAAAAACATGGCAATGGCTGAGGCAGCAAAGGTGATGCCAAAAATAATCCAGTCACCGCCAAATAGTCGGCTAAAGGCGGCACAGGCGAGGCCAACCATGAGAACGACCACCCACCGATTATAGCTGCGCGGCATCTGGTCGATCTCTTCCAGGGCTGCCCGCGCCTGGAATCGATCCAGTTGACCGTTGATGATTTGTCGACTGAGGCTGTTTAGTGCTGTGACCTTGCCCAAATCGACGCCAAGCGAAGTGACGCGCCGCAGTTTGGTTCGGAACTCGGAACTGCTGGAGGCGGTAATGGTGATGACGTTGGGGGAGACTAAAATATCGAGCCAGTCGCAGCCAAGTCCGGTGCCAATGCGATGGACCGATTCCTCGACGCGCTGACTCGTAGCGCCATGCTGCAGCAGCATTTGTCCGGCCCACAGGCTCAAGTCGATAATGTCGCGCAGCTCATGATAGGCTAACGGCCGTTTTTGGCTAGGGTCATTCTCCCGGTAGATGTCCGGTGAGTGTGTTTGTTCCATGCCAATACTATACAGCGTTCAATTGTGGCTGACGACTGGCGAAGTGGCTAAAATGCAGTCATACGGAATGAGTCATAAGTGATAAGTCAGCCCCCACTTGATTCTCAGACTACTGTGTAGCGATTACCGACCCCTTGCCTGTCCTTCCCCGTAATGGAACGCTCCGGGAAAATCGGGCGCGACTTCTTTCTTCTTTCCGCTCCATTCGTGGATAGTGAGGCGATAAACGGCCGTTCGCTTGAGCTCTTCGGGGGTAATGCCGCGATAATGCTCACCAGGCCGCAGGTGCGGGGCGTATTTATCTAGCAGTAACTGAAGCCCGTGTTGGGCTTCGCCGGGATCAGTAACGGTAACGGCCGTACCAAACACCGTTACGCCACTGTACTCCACGCTAAACTCCAGCGCTTCATCCGCGGGCAGCAGCCGCCCCATCTCAAAAATGGTAAAACAAATCTTGACCTCGCTGGCCAGATTGGAAGGTGTGCGACCGACCCGTGCGGTGTGCATGTAAATGAGATGGGCTGCTTCATCATACACGTAAAGATTGCTGTTAAGAAAGGGCTGATCATCATGCGCCGTTGCCAAAATGCCCACAGGCGCCCGATGCAAAAAGGTGCGAATCCACGTCTCATCTTCGACAGCCCGGTCGCTGCGACGAATTTCTGTTTTGGGAAGTTGTGTGTAATCTTTCATGACTGCTCCGTTGAGGGCCACTGAGAATCAGGCGAGCGTAGACCACTCGTTTACTCCGTGGCTTACTTGTTGCCCTTACTAATTGCTTTCTGGCGGGGCAAAAAAGACCAACAGCTGCAAGGGTTCGCTGATGTCGTGGAATTTATGGGGCATGTGGGCAGCCACATAGATGAGGCTGCCTGGCTGCACCGCCTGTACCTCTTCTCCCACGGTAATCTTCCCCTGACCTTTCAGAACGTAGTAGACCTCATCTTCATTGTGGGGTTGTTGCGGATCGAGGCCGCCAGCGGGTAGAACGTACAGACCCAGGCTCATGGTTTCCTGGCGCAGAAATTCGAGATACGGCCGTTTCTCGGCTGCTTGTTGCGCTAACAAATGTTGTATGTCAAAAATCTCCATCATCAACTCCGTCATAAAATTGTGCCAACGTTGCCATTAACGCCGCGACAGCTTTACTATATCCCCGACCCGAATCATGCCCGGGCGCTCTGTACTGGCATACACCCCGGCACATTGGTCGCGGTTTTGGACCACCGTTTTCAATACGGCGGCATTTTTTTCAGAGGTGTCCGGATCGATATTGATCATCACGCAGCGCTGAATACGCCGGTTCAGCCTGAGCTTCAAACCATCCGGCTGATCGCCAAACTGCAAGCTGCAATCTAACCATGCTTCTTCTGCAAACGGTTTTTCGTTAAAGAGTTCGATGATAATGTTTTGCCGAAAGCGTAAGGGGGAGAGCTGATTTTCAGCCAAAACGGCCGTTCCCACTGCCTCGCCCAATGCCGCCACCGTTGCTGTACTCATCACCGATACCACCTGGCTATCAAACGCGCCGCGCCCAATTTTTATCAGGTTGATAGGCTTCCCATACGCCGCGGCCAGTTCCTGGTTGAGTTCTGCCGCGTCGATAGGGAGGATACGGCCGTCTGGTAACACAACCTCAATGGGGGAAGTGGCCATATCATCCGGCTGGGTAAATCGCGGCGTGTACTGCAGCATTTGGGGAAGCTGGCGCCCTGTCAGCCAGGGAAAGCCGGATCGATCGTCTGAGCGGACAAAGGCATAACGGCGGTCACCATCCAGGCCGTGCCAATTCCCATGCGCTGCATTTACAGATTCGCCCCGCATCGACTTGACCGGAAAGCGATAAAGCGCCTTTACCACACCAACATCACCAACTTCTACCATTCGTTTTCCCTCAGCGTAACGATGTCCTGTCTGATTCTCGCCTATTGCAAGACCCAAAGCAGAATCATTCCGACCGCCAACGTCCATAAAATATTCTTTGTGCGCCAGGCAATCAGAATTGCCAGCAGGCCAGCGAAAAAACGGGCATTCTCTAGCGTAAGATCCAGCACCCCGCCCGGCATGACAACTTCTGGCAAAATGATAGCGGAAAGTACCGCTGCGGGCACATAGCGCAATGCCTGCCGCCAGCTATCACCAATCGTGACCCGCTCCAGCAGCCAGATCGGCACGAGCCGAATGGCGTAGGTAATGATGCCCATACCGAAAATGGCAACCCACAAGTTCATAATTGCTCCATTGAGTGATGACCAACGCGTTTTGAATGACGATTTTCCAGCCAAATGCCAATGCCGATGCCGGTAATTGTGGCGGCCATCAGGCCCAATTTGTACGGCCAGCCAAATGTAAGTACGGCGACGAGACCGGCGCTTAGTGCAGCCATTGCGTTGGGTCGATCGGTTAGTGTGGGGACGATGATACCGATAAACGTGAGTGCCAGCGTAAAGTCAAGTCCCCAGTTGGGCGGCACCTGAGTTCCCAGCAAGATGCCAACGGCCGTACTGGCCTGCCACACTCCCCAGAGCGTAAAACCTGCACCCAGCCAGAAATAATGTTTGTGCGTTAATGGAATTTCCATGTCGCCATAGTGAATGGCCGTTGCCGCATATGCCTCGTCTGTAAGCAGATAGGCCAACAGCCAGCGCCAGCCACGACTAAGATGCTGCACGTCTGGGCCAAGCGACGTGCTGTACAGCATGTGACGCAGATTCACGATGAATGTCGTCAGCCACAAAATCGGGATGGGTGTACCCACACCGATGAGTTGTGCGGCCAAAAACTGGGCGGAGCCGGCAAATACGATGGACGACATCGCCTGTGATTGCAGCGGCGTTAAACCTGCCGATAAGCCCAGCAAACCATAAATCATGCCAAACGGAATGACCCCAAGCGTGATGGGTAATTCCGCTTTGATCCCGTCCCATAAGGCAGTTCTGATTGGGGAACGGTCGTCGTTGACTTGCATGTTTGTTAACATAACCTATCACTTTTCCACTTTTTAATGCTCACTCGTTAAGTATTACGCTCTGTCTGCCAGCGACAGCAACGCTTGCCAACACAACTCTAGATCACGTTGCTCTGTTTGCCAGTTAGAAAAGGCTGCCCGAATGGCAGGTTGTCCCAGGTATTCGGTTGGCGTAAGAAACATACGGCCGTCATCCCGCACCGTTGCCAAAAACTGTTTGATTTCATCCAATTCAGGCGCACTGGCCAGGGTGAAGCAGACGCAGTTGAGCTGCACCGGCGCCAATAGCCGAAATTGGGTTGAATGTTCAAGCTTTGACCCCAACCAGCGAGCCTGGGCACAGTTGCGCTCTACGATGTCGCGGTAGCCGGAACGGCCGTAAGCCAGCAGCGTCATCCAGGCAGGCAGAGCGCGGAAGCGGCGCGAATTTTGCGGCGTCCAGTGCACTGGGCTGGGATTTTCTACTGTCCCGCCCAAATAAACGGCCGCATTCTGAAACACAGCCACCTGCAAATTGGGATGACGGCTAAAGCTCATCGCTGAATCGTAGGGCACGTTAAGCCATTTGTGGGCGTCGATGGTGATGGAGTCGGCCGCATTTTGCCCGTTGAGCAAGTGGGCAAACCGGGGAGAACAGGTGGCAAAGCCGCCAAACGCTGCATCCAGATGTAGCCAAAAGTTGTATGATTTCTTCAACTCTGCAATTGCCGCCAGATCATCAAAATCAACAGTATTGACGGTACCGCCGCTGGCAATGACGACGGCAGGCTGATCGCGTTCAGCCAGGATCCGGGCCAAAGCAGCCACATCCATCGCTTCCCGATGGGGCAGCGTGGGTACAGGAGTGATGGCTTGCCGCCCTAGCCCCAGCATGGCCAACGCTTTTTTGCTGCTGGAATGGGGCGTGGCGGCCAGGATGGGAAACGGCCGTAATGACCAAAGCCCATCTTCTGCCACATTGATGCCCTGCTGCTGGCCTATCCACTGCCGTGCCTGCGCCAGCCCGGCAAAATTACTCATCGTGGCTCCGCTGACAAAGGTACCAACATAGTTGTCCGTCAGGCCAAACAGCTGCCGAAGCCAATGAATGGCTTCTTGCTCCACCTGCGGCGCCGTAGAATCT
>CBDUOF010000169.1:0-10931 GCA_965368765.1 uncultured Anaerolineae bacterium
CGTCGGGGTATTTGTGGGAACGGCCGTCTGGGTAGCGGCTGAAGTTGGTGCCAGGGAGGGAGTGGCTGTCGCAGCTAACGTTGGCGTTACGGCTGGCAGGAACGGCCGTTCCGCTCCACAGCCCAGCAAGAGTAACAAAATCAGCAGCCCCCACCGTTTGATCATGCCCGTATCTTAACAGAAATAGGTAACAACCCAATCTCAAATCTGTAATCTCTAATCTCAAAACGCCCAACCTCCTGTTCCGCCTAAAATGTATTGACGGACAGTGATTCATGGCCAAACAATTAAACAGAAGCCCACTTTCGCAATTATTAGCCAAAGAGAGAAGGACGCGTCTTTACTAACGCCGAAAGATTCGCAAGGCCAGGCGGGGGCGGCGCAAATAGCTAATGGTGTCCCGTACGCGGGCGGGCTGAAAGCCAAATTGACGATACACGGTATCATGGTCGGCCACTTCTGGCACAAAAAAGCGGTCCATAAAGTAGCGGCTGACAGCAGGCCAATACCACCAGTGAAAAAGAAGTGGGGTTAACGGCTGCAGAAGCAGCATCGGTACCGGCAGGGGCAACCGCCGGTAACCGGAAACGTTGAGCAACAGCTTGACCAGGTTCGCATAATGCAGCCGCTCTGCCCCCGCCACCGTCACTATTTTGTTGATGAGATCCGACCGACTGAGGGAAAGCATGACGCAGCGAGCAAAATCTTCCACCCAAAGGGGCTGTGTAGCCAGCCTGCCACCGCCAGGAAGCCAAACAAAAGGCCAGCTCCAAACGGCCAGCCCTACAATCAGCTCAAAAAAACGATCATTACGGCCGTACAGCGTTGCTGAGCGCAAAATAGTATACGGAATACCGCTGCGCTGAATCATCCGCTCCACCCTGCCTTTGGTTTCAAGCAGCGGGTGCATATTGGCCGGGTCTGCCCCCAGGCGGCTGGCATAGATGAGACGCTGCACCCCGGCACGACGAGCTTCTTCCAGTAAGCGTTCACTGCCATCCACATCGACATGGTGCAGCAGTCGGTCACGCCCTCGCGCCTCTGAACTAGCCAGATGAATGACCGTGGTAACGCCTGCCAATGCCTCACGCAAAGCCTGGGGATCATTCATTCGCCCCTGATAAGCATAGGCTGTAATCCCCTCTCGTTCCAGGCAAGCCATCAGCGAACGCCCAACAAACCCATTTGCGCCAGTAACTAATATCATAGGGGGATTGTATCGGCAGAAGGGGGGAAGTGAAAAGTAGATGGTGAAAAGTGACAAGTGGCTCATGAGGCGTGAGACATAGCCAGACTAACTGGAGTACCTACATCCAACTCGCCCACTGGCAAAGTTGCACTATAATTCTGCCCATGGTGCGATTTTGCTTAATTGGGCCGACTTATCCATATCGGGGAGGGATTGCTCACTACACAACGCTGTTGGCACAGCATTTACGCGAAACGCATGAGGTGCTGCTGCTCTCGTTTGCGCGCCAATATCCTGGCTGGCTGTTCCCTGGCCGCAGTGACAAAGACCCAAGCAAACGGCCGTTGCAAACCGAAGCCCACTATCAACTTGATCCGATCAATCCATTTACCTGGTGGCATACCATAAAGCAAATTCAGAAATGGCAGCCAGATGTGGTAATTATTCCATGGTGGCATCCTTACTTTGCCCCAGTCTGGTTTCGTCTCGGGCGTGGCATTCAGCGGCTGACGCCGCGCCCCACGCTCTTATTCATCTGCCATAATGTACGGCCCCATGAACAGGGAAAGCTGAGCCGCCGATTGCTCCCCCACGTACTCAAAAATGTGCTGGGGCAAGGTGATGGCTTTCTCGTTCATTCGCAAGCAGACGGAGCGATTTTACAGAGCTATTTACCGAAGGCACGCGTGGTGGTGACGCCGCTACCAACTTATGCGGCCTTGGGTGATAAGGCGCTGCTAGCGCTGCCCATGGCACTACCGACGGATTGCCCCCTGCTGCTATTTTGCGGCCTGGTACGGCCGTACAAAGGGCTGGACGTGTTGCTGGAAGCGGTGGCATTGCTGAAACGGCCGTTTCATCTGCTCGTGGCGGGGGAGTTCTGGCAAGGGGGGCAAGCCGGTTATCAGGCGCAAATCAGTCGGCTGGGGTTAACAGAGCGGGTCAGCATCATCGACAACTATTTGCCCGATGAACAGTTAGCGGCCTCTATTGACCGGGCAAATGTGGTGGTGCTGCCCTACCGCAGCGCGACGCAAAGTGCCGTGGTGCAAATGGCGTTTGGTCGGGGCAAGCCAGTCATTACAACCGATGTAGGGGGGCTGGCTGAAGCAGTGGAAGACGGCCGTACGGGTCTGGTTGTTCCGCCTGAAAACCCCTTGGCATTGGCAAAAGCCATCGATCGTTACTTTGCAGAGGCGTTAGAGCAGCCGTTTTCAGACAATATTAAACAAAGAGAGAGTCAGTTTTCGTGGACCCGTCTATCCCAAAGCTTGCAATCGCTCATTGTAGAACGCTAATATGCGCTCTTAAACTATTTCCGAACAATGTGCAGACGCGACTTCTGCATAAATTCGAACTCATCCTCTCGCCCTGCAAAATATTCATCAACGGCACGCTTACAGCCCGACCAAGCGTCATAATCATCAATCACTAAAATACCGCCAGAAACTAAGTGTGGTTCAATTTGCTGCAGGCACACTAAGACTGAATCATGCCAATCGCAATCAATATGTGCCAAAGCAACCGGAGAGTCAATCTGTAAAGTAGCTTCATAATATCCTTTCACCAACTCAATGCCGTTATCTTCTACAGGCAATTCGTATTCACGAAATGTCTGGATCACTTTTGCCAGCAAATCAGGTTGATAGCCGTAGTAAGTCTCCCCCTTTATTCCCGTCGCCTGACCGGAAGAGATTAGCTTATATCTAGCATGGGCATCTTCGCCGTCAGATTTGGAGGGAGGCGGGATAGTCTCAAACGCATCAAATAATCGAAGCGTGCGTTCTCTGTTTTTGGCAGCAGCGATTACGATTGCCGAACCGCCAAGCGCACAGCCAGCCTCAACCACAATGCCTTGCGGATGCTCAAGCTCAACTTGCCGCATGCGATTGTATAAGTCCATCAAGGCACTGGGTTCTAAGTAAGTTAGTTTGTCTTGGCGCACCCGGCGAATAACGGCATAAGCCTTCCTGTCCTTTGCATAAATTGCCATAAGACTCGTTAAGTTCTTAAATTTCTGCCAAACTTGTTTTAGAAAACTCATTCAACTTTCGCTCCTGCACCTTCCGGTATTGTTTTATTCGCGCGACCTTAGCCGGTAGAAATTCTATGACGAGGAGGGCGATATGCAAATAAAAAAGGGACGTTGTTACCAACGCCCCTTTCTAAGTTCATTCTACAGGAGGATTACTATTGAATCGGAATCCCGCTATAATCTTCGCCAACTACACCAGTTGTCGTCTTGGACTGAACGCGAGCAATGGCTACTAACTCGCTTCCTGGCGGGCCTTCTACGACAACAGCACCACCAAATCCAGCAATATAACCAAACTCATCCAGATCTGCCTGGGTAAAACCTGAGCTTAGTACAACACTGGGATGAAGTGCATTGGTATTGAGCTTCTGCCCGGTAGCCATCGCACCCAATGTGTGCGTTGCAACAACAGCACCATTGATATTTAGGTATTTGACTACAACGGCACCACTACCTAAAGCACTACCAACATTTTGAATGGCAAAGAATGTACGCTGGCGAGCACCAGAATCAAACTGGGAGACGGAGTAACGGGCGTAGGGCAAAGCTAACATGGAGGAGCCTGAATCAGCGCCTACAAAGGCAGTCGAGTTACCGCTGCCGAAAACTTTACCGATAGCAACAACATCTGCAGGATTGCTTGTGCCTTGTTGAACGGCCGTAATCGTTGCAGAGCCACTATAACCAGCATTATTTGCCGTACAGCCCAGGAAGCTACGCTTCGCGCCAGGAGCAATGTTCGCTACCTCGGAACCACTGCCATTGCTGTTACTATAGGTCACCGTCACAGTTGCTGTAGTCGTTGCGCTGGTATTCTGCACAGCGTAAGCACTGCTGGCACCAAAGGCACTACAAAGTGCCGAAGCCATGTAAACGGTATTGGAACCACCGGTAACGCCTTCAAAACTGGAGGCTGCATCAGCACTCGTAGACAATTCAAGAACGGAAGCCACAATATTTGCTGGGGTGCTGGTTCCGCTTTCTACAGCAGTAATGGTAGCAGAGCCATTAAATGATGCAGCGGTTACCTGCGAAAGTTGCCCCATGTCAAAGTATTTTGCAGCACCGGCTGGCAAATTGTTTTGTGTAACAACGATTGGAGGAGCGGCCGTATTATCGGCGTTAAATAGATTGATTGTTACATCGACGCTCGTGGAGCTCGCATTTTGTACAGAAAAGCGCGAAGAGGTACTAAACTGATTCTTCAGGACAGTTGCCAAAAGGTACTCTGATGCCCCGGAGCTAAAGCCATTGGACAGCGGGCGATTTTTCACGGCGGAATCGCCTGAGATTTGTACCAGCGTAGCCACAACTGGAACGTCTGAAGACATGACAACCGAACCGTTAAATCCAGCCGCAACCTCTGTGAGACTGCCTACATACAGAGAACCACCGGCGCCTTCGGCCAACGTTTTGGGTACCGAGACTGGCGTTCCGTTGTTTTCCGGGTAAAACTGAAAAACAATTGTTGCCGTTCCCGTACCAACATTTTGGTAGGTAATAGACGTCGTGAATGGGGCGTTGTAAGCAATTTGTGCTGAGGCAGAGCCAACAACAGCAAAAAATGCTGCAATCAATGCCAAAATTGTGAAAAGTCTTATTCGTTTCATGGTTAGGTAATTCTCCTGCACTAAGTAGATTGACGTTAAATCTTGCTAATTGACTCTCATCTTAACCAATCTGTTGAGAGGGTACAATACCCCATATGGGTTACCAACAGGAGTATTCAAGGCAGTTATGTGCTTATCTGGCTACCTATTTGTCTATTGCGCACATACTCTTGATTCAATAAGATTGAGGCGTAGAAACACATAATACAATGTAGCGGAGGCTATATTTCTGATGACCAAAACAACGAAACTGAGATTTTCTTTTCCCGTTTACCTGATACTAATTGTCGTTTCATTATTGGCGAGTTGCCAAAATGGAAGCGACAGTGCGAATAATAACGACGGATCTGGAAGTGCCTACCCTGCAGGGTATCCGGCCCCCACCTTGGAGAACGCTGGCTATCCTGTTCCGCAAGCCTTGCCAACGCTCAGCACGGATGTGGAAGTTGAGGCTGTTGCTCCCCAGCCGGATAAATCAACGGTAACCGGCCTTGTCAATTCGCAATCGTCGAAGATGCCCCTCATGAACGTACCGGTAAGCTTGGCCGAGGTTTTTCGCGAAGGGGAGAGTGCTGCTTATGTCCTGGATGGCGCGCAAAGCCCACTGGCTTACACTGATAAAAACGGCCGTTTTGCCTTCAATGATATTCTTCCAGGTGAATTTGTCGTCGTCATTGGCAGCGTGGAGGTCAATGACTATATGATTCTGACGGAACCATCTGGCGAACCCAAAGTTTGGGCCGCTACGCCAGGAAATATTTTAGAGATAGAAACCCAGTTTGTGGACCTGGATGCCTGGAGATAGGTACCCACTCCCTTCTCAACTATTCATTACGGTTTTTTTTAACCGCCGCAGCATATAACACAGTGTGCTGTTCGGCGATTTTGCTAATAGAAAAGTTGTCGGAAATATACGCGTAAGCTTGCTCACACATGCTCTCTCGCTGGGCCACGGGGGCTTTTAGGCTCGCTATGATAGCCTGAGACAGTGCCTGCGGGTCGGCTGGAGGCACTAAGAGGCCGGTAACGGACTCTTTCACCAACTCGACATTTCCCGAAACCCGGGTGGCTACAACGGGAACGTGAGCCGCCATGCTTTCTAAAATGACCGTTGGCAGGCCCTCCCAAAGTGAGGAATTCACAAATAGGTCCATACTTTGCAGAAGTTCCTCTACATCTGGTCGCGCTCCAGTGAGGATGATATGTTGCCCAATTCCTAAGGCGTCGGCCTGGTCTGCGAGAGGTTGCATTAGTGAGCCGCTACCCACAAGAATAAAATAGGTATTGGGCAGCTGCTGCAATACCAGCTGAGCGGCCTCCACAAAAATTGAATACCCTTTTTGTTCTTCCAGTCTGCCAACCGAACCTACCACATAAGCATCTTTTGGAATACTCAGGCTTTGCCGCTTTGCGGCTATATTTGTGGAAAGGTTGTCAAATCTGGACAAATTGAGGGCGTTATAGCTTTTTATCCCCCGTTTACCAATAAATTTAGCAAACGGCCGTTTATCAAGATTGTCTACTACGCGCTGGGCAACGCCTAGCTCGTGTTTAAAAAGCATCGGGAAGAGGAAGTTTGTTAACAGCAAGCGGCGCAACGGCCGTTTGCCCCATTCCCTTTCATTATGTACCGTGCGCATGACAGCCTGAGCCTCTAAGGGGCCTTTTAAAAGCAGCGCCAATACATCGCCAAACTGGCAATGACTGTGAATAATATCGACGGGCTCCGTGATGTTGGCGCGCACGCCTTTGTAGGCGTCTCTAAAACTGGCCATTGGGGCCTGATCTTGCCAATCAGCCGCAATGAAAGCCTCAATACCCTTATCGCGGAGGAATGCTGCCCACTTTTGCTCATGCGGCGTTTGGTAAGCCCACATACCGCAAGCAATCGGGGCGACTTCTTCGCCAGCCAATGCCTGGACCAGCTCAATGCCAAAGCGTTCAATGCCGCCCAGGGGGCCTTCAACGGCAAAGCCAGAGATAATTTCTAGAACACGAAGGGGTTTGGTCATGATAAACTCTCAAAGTCCGTGGCTATCTGGCGGGTAACTTGAGCTGCCTGCTGCCGCACTACCTCCAGGTTCCGCTGGATTTTTTGACGCAAGCTTGCCTGCTGTTCTACCAAACGCTCGAGTCGTTTAATAAGTTGTTCAGGATCAGCGGCCTCAATGGTAAGCACCCATTCTTCCAAATCCAGCATTTTTGCGACGCCGCGTGTTTTATATTGATACTGAATGAATAAGGCAGGAACGCCTTCACTCAGGGCAAAAATGTTGGAATGCAGCCGAGAGCCAATAAATTGATCCATCTGTCCGTAAGCCGCTTTTAATTGAAGAGCAGAGAGTTCCTGGTCAAATAGCAGGACGTTATTTCCCAATTGAGAAACGCGTTCTTTTACCCGTTTGGCTGGAACCAGATCGTCTTCAGCCCAGGTCGGGCCACGGACCTGAGCAAAGAGAATAACGCGCCCGTTATAATTCTCTACAAAGTGACGAACGGCAGCGGCAACGGCCGTTTCATATTGATCTTGTTGCTGAAATGCCTTGTTCTGCGCCGCCCAATTTATTAAAGTGATACCCAACAGGGGCCCATCTGCCTGCAGATCCACGCCAGCCTTCGTTAAAACAGCTTTGCCCGTTGAGGCGGGCAAAGCCAGAAAAACAAAGGCAAGATCAGGTACCAAATAGCAGCGCTTAGACCAGGCCTTCATCTTCATCAGTTCCAATTTGGAAATATCATCGCGGACAAAACAGAGTCGCATTTGCGACAGCACCGAAGCGGTTAACCTTCTTTCCCAGGAACGGTTGAGCGGCCCGACGGTTTGGGGCATCATATAAACTGGTTTGCCACACAGCATGGCAAATTTTATGGTCCAAAGTGAAATCAAAAGAGAACTTCCCCGCCCACTGCTGTACAGAAAGTTCCCCGCTGAACTCACGACCAAATCTGCTTCCAGGTATGTCTGCAGCAACGCCTGCCGGGCAGCGTTGAACCCCCACATAATTTTTGCCCCAGCCAACCGATAAGAAACGGCCGTTACCAAAACCATCAGTAGCAACCAAGGCGCCGTCAGAAGCTTCCAAAAAGAACCCGGCGCATTGCCGCGCTGAAACCAGGTCATAAACGATCCCACCGTGGTGCCCGGACCATGATAACTGGCTGGATCGTTCATTGCTAATGTGATTTCTGGCAGCACAAAGGCTTGCTGAAGCTGTGACACCGTCACTTGTGTCAGAACATCGTCCCCTGCGTTCCGAGAAGAGTGCAAATTGACAATCAATATTTTCATCAGCTTACCTGGCTCATCTTTTGCTGCTCATACCCTTGTTGCCACTTTAACAGGTAAATCATATAGCCCAGCATCAATACCGATTCACTGACAATGTAAATGTAAGCCACGCCGATAAGTCCATACACCTGAATGAAAATGAGGTTTAATCCAATGTTTAGGCCAGCGCTGATGAGCTGGACAATCACGCGCCTTCCTTGCCAGCCAACGGCCGTAATCACCGAAGCCAGGGCAAAGCTGATGCTCTTAAAAATCAAGATGGTACTCAAAATGACCAGGATATCACCAGAGGCTGCATAAGCGGGACCGTAGATTACCCAGACCAGGGGATGAGCCATAACGGCCAGGCCAAGGCCAAGGCCAATACCTAAAGCTGTACTGGCAAGCACCAGCTGAAAAGCGCGCTTGGCAATCGAGTCCGGATTTTGCACATATATTTGGCTTATCCAGGCCAACATCACTTCATAAATTGCCTGGGGAATTAGGAACAAGGTTGTCATTAAAGAAACGGCAGGCCCATACAGGCCAGCGGCCGTTTTCCCTAAAAAGATACCAATCATTGTAATGTCTGCCCGCTCATAAATGACCGCTAAACCGTGCGAAGCGGCAAAGGAGACCGTATCACGCAGAATAAAAACCATCGCCCCAAAGTCCAGGCGAAAACCAACCAATCGACCCACCAGAAACAGTGAAACAGCCATGCTCAAAAATGAGGCCACCAGCCGGGCAGTCAGAAACGTTTGAACGGTATCGACCTCAAAATAAATTAAAAGAACGGTAAACAGGAGCAGCAGCGCTTGGGAGGCAACAATCAGCCCGGCCGTAATGCGATTATGCAGGGTTGATTTAAAGGTGCTCCAGGCAACGTTGCCAAGTTCATCCAGCCACACAGACAGTGCGGCCAAAATGACTAATTCCTGAGGGAAAATGGACTGCCGCAAGAATGGGGCCACCGCAACAAAACCAAGGACCCATAACCCACCCAGGCTAAATTTAATGCCCAGGGCGGCTCCACTGGCCACGGATAACGGCCGTTCATCACTATGCCCATTGCGCAACAGCCAACTGTCTAGCCCTAAAGAAAACAGCACCGACCACAGCTTTACCAAAGAAATGCTGGATATGTAAATGCCAAAATTGTCTGGGCCAAGCTGGCGGGCAATAAAAAAAAAGGCCAGCGCCGAGAGTACCCGGGCAACGGCCGTTCCGGAAAACAAAGTCCCAATATTTGTTATGACCTGTTTCCGGGACAACTCGCTGGCTTTAATGGGATTCATTATTGCCAACTGGCGGATAATACCGCGAGAATTCAGGAATTCGCTCGTCCCACCAATGCTTGTTTCTAACGACGCGGGCCCGCTCAGCCATTTTTACGGCCGTTTCGCGCTCACGCAGTACGGTCATAATGCCCTCAGCCAAAGCCACAGCGTCATTTGGCGCTACGGCAAGACCTGCTCCGTCCAAAACATCCAGGCGATCGCCAATGTTCGTCGTAACGCACGGCACACCAGAAGCAATACTTTCCAAAAGCTTTAACGAAAGGCTCGACTCGGCCGAAATTGTCGCGCGTTGCGGATCGACCGATACCTGACCCAAACGATAATAAAACGGAATTTCCTCCGACGGAATATGGCCCAAAAAGGTAACGCAGTCGGCTATGCTTAACGCGTCGGCTAATTGGCGCATTGCATCAAAATCCTCGCCAGCCCCGGCAATAATCAACTGGGCCTCTGTCAATTGCCGTCTAACCAGTACAAATGCCTCTAACAGCAAATCAATGGCATGGCTTACCAAACTAATGCTGCCCACATATACAACGGCCGGTTGTTGTGGCCCAAAGCCCAACGACTGGCGTAATGATGCCAGTTTTTGCGGCGCATCAGGGAGATCTAAAATCGCAAATCGCTGCTTGTCTACAGCGTTAGGCACCAGAGAAATCTGCTCAGAGGGGAAGCCCAGGGCGGCAAACCTGTCGGCAATAAAGGTATTCCCGGCCGTGATGCCCGTGGCAAACGAAGGCATCCAGTCTTCGAACCAGGCGACGACCCGCTGCTGCCAGTTGGCTTCAAAACGATTGTTGCCTGCTTCATAATCATCACTATCTAAAACAATCGGAACACCCCGCAACTTGTGAGCAGCCCAGGCAGCCACGGCATTCATGGGCTGCGTTTTACACACGTGAATCACATCCCCGGGAAACCGCAGAGCGTACCAGCTCAACCGCAACGTGGCGACCGTTACAATCCACAAAAGCTGCCACTTGTTGAAGTAGAACTTGCGGTTGTTGTTTTTTAGAACATGCATTTGGGCCACATAGATTACTTTTACCCCATCCACGACCAGATGCCTTTGACCAATGCTCTTGTAATGATGGTGCAAGGCAATCATCGTCACCTCATGACCCAGGCGCTGCAACGCCTTGGCCAAAGGCAAATATCGGCCACCGCCTCCAGGGCTTTCCAGGCTTTGCGTCAGTAAAAATGTGATTCGCAACGAAATCTTCTCTCCAGATTTATTATGAGCGTTGGTTATTCTCTCAAAATATAGTTTTGCGGCAACCTGCCTCATTCGTATTTGATGCTAAAATAGAGTAAATGGTGTAATGTCGTTTATTGAAGCACCGAACGAATATTGCAGCTATTCTTTTCTTACACCTTCAAAACCCTTAACGCGGTCTGTAAGAAATAATTCCTAGACTAAGACAGATTTCGCATTCATTATTCTCTACAAAGTTGTTACTATTGTTTGAGAATCATTCAAGTTTTACAAGCGCAGAAGTAACCTTCCAAATTCAGCCAGCAGCCCAGA
>CBDUOF010000170.1:0-10893 GCA_965368765.1 uncultured Anaerolineae bacterium
AAATGGGTCACTCTAGAATGTTTGCACTATCCTACAAAGTTAGGGACGGGTAGCATATTAGCTATCCAAGCCGTAGCGCTCGGCAGCCTCATCTAAAATCCGATTCACCAACGCCTCATACGTCCATCCCTCAGCCTTGGCCTCGATACACAGGTCAGAGTAATCCGGATTCAATCCGGGCAGTGGATTGATCTCCAAAATATAAGGCTTGTTATTATCATTGGCGTCCAAACGATAATCAACTCTGGCCACATCCAGGCAACCTGTTACTCGGAATGTTGCTGCCGTAAGCCAATTCAGCTCATCTAATTGGGTTTCTGTCAATGGTGCAGGGCATAAATAATGGAACTCATTTGCCAGCTCAGTTTTAATGCGGCTTGTATAAATACCGGCTTCTTCTGCTGGGTAGCGACTCATGTCTACCTCAAGCGGCGGCAAAAAGTGCAGCCCGCGTGAAAGCCGGGGCGCTTCTTCATCTTCTGGCACACGCCAGGCAACCGGCGAGGCCAGATTGCCTACCACGCCAACCGTCACTTCACGACCATCAATGAATTGCTCGGCCAGGACCGGCTGGTCATACCGCTCAAACAGGCGACGCAGCTGAACGCGCAGCTGTGCCTCATCCTTTACAATCGATTCACTGCTAACCCCCATTCCAGTCCCTTCGCGACTAGGTTTCACAAAAATCGGAAACTGCATTTGAGGGTCCAGCGGCTCAATCACCCGCTCAAACACCTGAAAAGCCGGGGTAGGCAGTTCGTGGTAGGTCAACACCCGTTTGGTCATGGGCTTGTCAAGCGTCAGTGCTAACGTGAGCACCTGAGAGCCCGTGTAGGGCAATCTGAGCATCTCCAAAATCGCAGGCACATGAGATTCACGCGAATCCCCAACATGCCCCTCACAAATGTTAAAGCAAATGTCTGGCTTCAGCTTGGTTAACGCCACGGCTAGCTGAGAATTCCCCTCTACAAAGGTCACTTCATGACCATTTGTTCGTAAAGCAGCCATAATGGCTTCGATTGTTGCCTCGCTGTCCAGGTCATCCCAGTGATCAGGCGACATTCCTGGCCAGTGGGGTGCATTTTTCTTAAGATTGGCTAATACCGCAACGCGCATTGGTTTTCTTTTCCCTTAAACAATTAGTGAACTAATCCCATTATAAAACCCCATTTTCGACGTCTGGCTGAAGATGGGGTTAAAGAAATGGTTATTAAATTATTGTGCAAAGTATAAGATAAAAGAATTTTAGTGTCTATAGAATCGATGAGCAATTTTTGTGGATAAAAACGTGACGGTTCTTATGGTCTCATCAAAGTTGAACCCGCTCGTCAAACCGCCTAGAATTGCAGCCACTATCAACATCAAAGGATTCCGAAATTCTATGAAAGACAAAACATTAATCGGTGGCATTGTTGTCATGGTTGTGGGAGTTGTCCTTATTGGCGTGGTTTGGTTGCTATTCCTGAGACCCACGGTGACGCCTACAGCACCGCTCCAAGCGATTCCAGTAACGATTGACGGCAACGCCAGCAACTTCACGACGTTTGAGATCACATCCGCCGAGTCTGAGGTCACGTTCCAGCTGAATGAAACCTTGCGTGGCCTGCCCACAACCGTAGTGGGCGGCAGTCGGGAGATTGCAGGACAAATCGCCATCAACTTTGATGATGTGCCGGAAAGCCTGGTTGGCCCAATCCTTATCAATGCGCGCACGCTAGCTACAGAGAACACCTTTAGAAATAACGCTATCCATAATTTCATTTTAGATACTGAGGTGCATGAACTTATCATGTTCAGGCCAACAGAAATCAACGGATTGCCAGCTTCGGTCATTTCAGGCGAACCAGTGACCTTCCAAATTAAAGGTGAGTTAACGATTAGAGATGTTAGCCAAGTGGTTACATTCAATACAACGGTTACGCTAAACGGCCGTACAGAATTGCTTGGATTTGCGTCAGCTCAAATCACACGCTCTGACTTTGCCTTACAAATTCCGAGTGCCCCTGGGGTAGCCAATGTGAGTGAAGACGTCGTACTGACCATCTCCTTTACAGCATTCCCACTCGAGTAAAATGGCGCGATTTTTTCTATAGCCCGCGTGCCGTCTGAGGTAAGAATGAGTGCGGGGTGACAAAATTAAAAAAATTGTGTAAAATTAAAGTAGCTCGATTAGACTAGACCTGAGGAAAGAACTCCTCCCCCAAACTGGCACGAGAGAAACGCGACTGGAACAAGCTGATCGAGCTTACAGCAATGCCGTCGGCGAAAGCCACCCTCCTCCTCAGGTTTTTGGCAAACGCTGGATCGCTCGGTGCACACCCCTCCTGGTGCATGAGCAAACAACAAGGAGCCACTCTCTTTTCATAAGGGAGTGGCTCTTTTTTTTGCCAATATTGACGTCTGCTTTTACGCGCGGTGCGCTATCTATTCACAGGTTTTCTTGCCTGGCATAATAGCACTATTACTGAAACAGTTGCCCAATCCAACTAAAAATGCCGAGTAAATTTGCCGCCGAAATCGTAACGACGGCAATGAGAAGCCAGCGAACGAAGTTGGCGCCTCGTTCAACCGCCATCCGTGCTGCCGCCCAGGCTCCCAGCGAATTACCCACGGCTAAAATGAGCCCGAGTCCCCACAACACCTGCTCATTCAGCACAAAAACGATTAGCGATGAAATGGTAAATGCCAACACAATAAGCACCTTCACGGCGTTAGCCCGAACTAAATCATAGCCGATGCCCAATACCAACCCGGCCAACAAGAAGATGCCGACACCAGCCTGCAAAAAGCCGCCATACATGCCAATGAAGAAAAAGATGATAAGCTGAAGCAAAGACGGCCGTTCTGACATCTGCTCCAATTCGCCCTGTAACCACCGTTTAGGGCGTAACAGAATGACAAAGAGCATAACGACCATAAGCACACCGATCGCCTGGCGCATCAACGTTTCATTCAGGCCCACGGCAATCTGGGCACCAATTATCGAGCCGAGAATGGCGGGTACCGATAGAATTAGCCCGCCCCGTACATCCAGCACTTTCTGTCGCTGAAAACTGCCAACGGATACAATATTTTGAAACAGCACGCCTACTCGATTGGTGCCGTTGGCCACCGTGGCGGGAATGCCTAAAAAGATAAGCAGCGGCAGCGTGATGAGGGATCCGCTGCCTGCAAGCGTGTTGATAAATCCAGCCCCAAACCCAGCGGCCAATACTGCTAAATAGATATACCATGCCATTGCCAAGACTCCTGAGTCGATGCACACTCGTTTATGCAGCTACATTTTTGCTGCATTTATCTGATTATAAAACGTCTGCGAAATTGTGCGATCTGATTGGCCTTTTACGGCCGTTTAGATTCGTCCGTTTGGATCATTCATGATAAAAATCATGTCATAAATAGTAGAATGTCAGGGGGCACGCAGATGTACGATTTGGTAATAAAAGGGGGGACGGTGGTTACGGCCGTTTCCACATTCCCGGCAGATGTTGGCATTAATGACGAAACGATTGCCGCTGTTGGGCAAAATCTTGTTGGAAAAGAGACTCTGGACGCTACCGGCATGCTGGTCACCCCCGGCGCCGTGGACATGCATGTTCACCTACAAATGCCCATTGGCAACTTTACCTCCACAGACGATTTTTACAGCGGAAGCCGCGCCGCAGCATTCGGGGGCACCACCACGGTTGTTGATTTTGTAGAAACCCAGCCAGACCAAACCATGACAGAGGCCATCGCTGCCCGCCGCTCCCTGGCGGACGCAAACGTCGTGATCGATTATGGCTTGCATATGACCATCGGCCCCGGCGACATGGCCAAGCTGGACCAATTATCTGAAGCATTTGCCGCGGGCTGCACCAGTTTCAAGCTTTACATGGCTTACGGGTTACGCTTACGCGATAATGAATTGCTCCGGGCGTTAACGGCCGTTCGCGATGTGGGCGGAATTCCTGTCGTTCATGCAGAAAATTGGGATGTGATTGGAGAATTGGTCGCACAAAACATTGCCGCGGGACGCACGTCGCCCCGCTGGCACCCACGCAGCCGCCCTGCCCTGCTTGAAGCCGAAGCCACCGGACGCGTCATCGACATCGCCACTTTTGTCGGTGTGCCGCTGCATATTTTCCACGTATCCTGCGGTGAAACCGTAGCGCGCATTGCCGCTACCCGCAAACAAGGCTTGCCGGTCACCGGGGAAACCTGCCCGCAATATTTGTTCCTGACCTGGGATGCTTACGACGCGCCAGGGGTCGTCGGCGCGCTGCCGGTTTGCTCCCCTCCAATTCGGGATAGTGCGGCACAAACGGCGCTCTGGCAAGCGCTCATTCGTAACGATCTGCAAATTGTCACCACAGATCACTGCCCCTTCACCGTTGAGGAAAAGGCGACTGGACTGGAAAACTACAGCCAAATCCCTGGCGGCGTACCATCGATTGAAATGCGCTTTGCTGCGCTGTATTCACACGGCGTTCGCCCGGGCTGGCTGAGCTTGTCACAGTGGGTGGCACAATGCTGTACCAATCCAGCCAAATTAATGGGGCTGGCCAAAAAGGGCGACATCGCGGTGGGGTATGATGCCGATTTGGTCATTTTTGATCCCGAAGCGAGACGCACGATCACCCCGGCAACCCTCCACGAGACGGCAGGCTGGACACCCTACGACGGGCTAGCGCTGCAAGGCTGGCCACAAACCACGCTCAGTCGGGGCAAAATCATTGTGCAAAATGGGGAATTCTTGGGTAAGCAGGGAAACGGCCGTTTTGTGCATCGCACCCAGGCCAATTTATAGCCCAGTAAATTCAAGGCAACACACTAGCTCAGTTGGAATGGTCTGGGCCCTAGCATTTGTAACCTGAACCAGTTATGAAGCTCAATAGGCTTAAACTGAACGCAAGATTGAGCGATTGACTCCGACATTACGACCTCAACCAGACCATTGCCAGGTTTTTAACTCCCAATCTTGCCCCTCAGCAATGACGGCCCCAGCGTAGCCTGTGGCTGGTTCTAAATTGAGAAGTTTCCAGCGGGCGGCGGCTTTTTGGCTACCTTGCACCTGCAACAATGCAGCAGGGTCACCTGGTTTTAGCGTTACGTCGAAGGAGTCGAGCGGACAGGACAGGCCTTCGCCAATGACCTTGATAAAGGCCTCTTTGCGGGTCCAGCAGTTGAAGAACGCCTGGGGCTTTTGCGCAGCGGGAACGGCCGTAAACTCCGCCACCTCATTTTTAGAGAAAAACCGCTCCGCTATTTGTTCTCCATCGTCCAACGGCCGTACTTGTTCAATATCCACCCCTACTTCCCGATTACGAGCAAAGGCCAGCAGGGCGATGCCCTGGGCATGAGACAGGTTAAACCGCACATTTGATCCCAACTGAGCTGCCAACGCAGGCTTGCCGTGTTCGCCATAGGCAAACTCGATTTGTTCAGCGGGTCGTTGCAAATAGTGCCCCAACAGCTGGCGCAGCAAGCCGCGCGCCACAACATAGTGGTTACGGTCGCGATCAAAGTAAAAACGTTTGGCGCGTTCCTGCTCATCGGCAGCCAAATGCTGCCACAGACGATCTCGCAAAGCTTGTGGACGATTTAGCGAAGCAACCCAGACATGCAGCTCAGACTCGGCAAGCGTTGGCTTTGTGGGGGGATAAGGCCAGGTTGATCGAAATGCGCTCATGCAAACGGTTCCAGATATTGGCCTAATTTTTCGGCTACCACATCAATAAACGGCCGTTTCAAAATACCTAAATGCGTTGCTTCCACCGGGTGCATCTGCAAGCCATCCTGGGGCAAATCTGACCACCCGAGCGATTCATCCCCCCCATTCTCTAGCGTAGAATGAAACAAAACCGCCTTGCCAGCATAGCGTTGGGGATAATAGGCCTGGGTTGCCTGCGTGGAAATCACATGCATAAAGTAAAAGTCATGAAAACGGGACGGAACCAATTGTCTTAAATCAATATATTGCTGAATCAGCAGGGCGCGACTTTTACGCCATTCACGCAGGCATGCTCGATAAAAAATATTCTTATAGGCGACGAATCGATTTTTACTGCTGTTCAATATATACCCCAGCCGCGCCAAACGACCCAGTCGTGCCATATTTTCTTTGTGTCGCGTCAGCCGTTCGGCCAGCTGTTCTGCCGATGGCGTTTCGGTCGCCTCCGGTTTGTTTTGTGGCGTGGATGGATCGATAAAGGCCAGTAACCCTACCTCATCGCCGGCTTGTCGCAGCTGTTGGGCAATTTCATACGCCACAATACCGCCAAAACAAAAGCCACTCACCAGATAGGGGCCATCGGATTGAACCATCTTCATTTCCTCAATGTAATGGGCTGCCATCTCTTCCACGGTTCGATAAACAGACCGCTGCGTTGAGTGATCCAGCTTGGGCTGCAAGCCATAAAACGGCCGTTCTTTCCCCAGTAATTCAGCGAGATCCCGATAATGAAAGACATGCCCTGCCCCGCCATGCACACAAAATAGAGGCGTCTTCCTTCCCAGTGGCTGGATCGGTACCAGCGATGACCATTGTGGGACAACTCCCTGCTGCCTGATTGCGGACGCGAGTTGGCCGATGGTGGGTGCTTGAAACAGGAGTGAGACGGGCAGCCGCACCTCAAGTTTTTTCTCGATAGCGTCAAACAACGTTACCGCCTGGAGTGAATGCCCACCCAGATCAAAATAGTTGGCGTCTGTACTGATGGCTGGCATATTCAGAAGCTGCTGCCAAATCTGAGCCAGCTGGGATTCCAGCGCATCCTGCGGGGCTACGAACGCATCTTGCCGGCCACTTTCCATATGGCCATTGGGATCGGGCAGCCCGTGGCGATCGATTTTTCCATTCGGCGTCAGAGGAAAGTTCTTTAGCGGAACAAAAACGGACGGAATCATGTATGCGGGGAGAGATTGGCTTAGAAACGGCCGTAATGAGGTCACCTCGTGCGTATCACCCACTACGTAGGCTACCAATTGATCGTGCCAAAACCAGCACATCTTGAACAGTGGGATGCTGCCGCAGCACCGCCTCCACTTCGCCCAGCTCAATGCGAAAACCCCGAATCTTTACCTGATGATCGATTCGGCCCAGGAATTCAATACGGCCGTCTGGCAAATACCGCCCAAGATCCCCTGTTTTATACAGCCGCTCAGCTAAATTGCTGGTAAATGGATTGGGTATAAATTTTTCGGCGGTCAATGCTGGTTGATTTAGATAACCTCGCGCCAAGCCAATACCGCCGATATGAATTTCACCCGCCACACCGACTGGCACAGGCTGCAGCTGTGGATTGAGCAGATAAACCTGATAGTTCGGCAAGGGACGACCAATTACCGGCAAAGCATCATCTGCAGTGAGAACGGCCGTTACCGCCCCCACTGTCCCTTCTGTAGGGCCATAGCCATTCACAAAGCGGCGTCCCGGTGACCATTTGGCCACAATCTCTTCTGAACATGCCTCACCGGCCGACACAATCGTTTCTACCATTGGAAAATCATTGGGCGAAAGCAATGCCAGTGCCGATGGCGGCAATGTGGCAACGGTAACGCCCTGCTCATTCATTAGCTTGACAAAAGATGCGCCCATCAACAAATCATCCGCGTCTGCCAACACCAAGGTCGCACCATTTTGTAGGGCCGTCAACATTTCCGCGACAGAGGCATCAAAGCTGAATGAGGCAAACTGCAACACGCGGCTATGCTCAGAAATTTCAAAACGTTGGCCCAGGGCCTGCGCCAAATTAACCAGCCCGCGATGCGTTACGCCCACGCCCTTTGGCCGCCCCGTAGAGCCGGATGTGTAAATAACATAGGCTAAATGGGCAGCCTTTAAACCGCTGAAAGGCTTCGTCTGCGCCTGACGGGCAATCAGACGCTCCCAATCTCGGTCAAGGCAAAGCGTTTGGTTATGCTCGGGCAACCTGGTCACCAGCGAATCAGTTGTGAGAATCATTGCGAGATCGGCATCGGCTACGATGTGGTTAAGGCGTTCGGCAGGATAGGCCGGGTCTAACGGCACGTAAGCCCCACCCACCTTAAACACGGCCAGAACGGCAACCACCATCTCAAAAGAGCGGTTCAGAAAAACGCCGACCTTTTTTTCTGGGCCAATCTTCTGAGCCTGCAAGGCATGGGCCAACTGATTGGCCATGTTGTCTAATTCTGCGTAGCTCATCTGCTGCTGACCAAAAATGAGCGCAGGTGCGTCCGGTTTTTGTGTTGCCCATTGAGCAATCAACTCATGGCTGAATTCAGATGCCGGCAATGCCATCTCGGTTCGGTTCCAATCAACCACAATTTGCTGGCATTCCGCCGGGGTGAGCAGCGGCAGGCGGCCAATCGGACTATCAGGCTTGGCTACAATACCCTGCAGCAAGTTTTGCCAATGTGCCAGGAGGCGGCACATTGTTTCCGGCATAAATAAGTCGGTATTGTAGTTTAAACTACATTGGAAGCGATCCGCTTCCAGAGTGACAGAAAGTGTCAGGTCGAATTGGGCCATGCCGTTGTCTAAAGCGATGGGGGCGATGGAAAGGTTGGGCAACGGCCGTATCTCTTTAGCCCCTTCCTCATAAGTAAACATCACTTGAAATAGCGGATCGTAATTAAGGGTGCGCTTAGGCTGAAGCAGCTCTACCAACTTTTCAAAAGGCACATCCTGAAAATCATAGGCGGCTGTGGCCGTATCGCGCACTTGCACCAGCAGTTCACGGAACGACTGCCAACCGTCCAGCTGACTGCGCAGCACCAGGGTGTTGACAAAAAAGCCAACCAGCCCCGACAACGCTTCCTGCTGCCGATTGGCAATGGGCGTGCCCACCAAAATATCATCCTGGGCAGTGTAGCGGTGCAAGAGCACCTTAAACGCCGCCAACAGCAGCATAAAGGGCGTGCTGCCGGTTTGCTGACAAAGCACCTTGATTTCCGCCGTTAGCTGAGGCGATAAACTAATTGTTTCAAATGCACCATTGTGGGTTTTCACTGTCGGGCGGGGTTTGTCTGTAGGAAACTGCAATACGGGCAATTCTCCCGCCAACTGGTTTTGCCAATAATCGAGCTGGGTTTGCAGCACCTCACCCGTCAGCCAGTCGCGCTGCCACAGTGCATAGTCGGCATACTGAATCGGCAGGTCTGGTAGCTCTGGCTGCTGGCTGCGGCAAAGCGCATCATATGTGGCGGTAAGCTCCTCAATAATGATGCCCGCTGACCAGCCATCAAACACAATGTGATGGAAAACCAAGAGGAGTATGTGCGCCTCCGCGCCAATGTGGCACAGGGTAAAGCGGAGCAGCGGCCCCTTTTCCAGATCGAAAGGAAGCCGCACGGCCGTTTGTAAAGCAGCCTCAAGCTGGACGGCGGTGGCATCCTGCAGCTCCATTTCTTCAAAATGAATGGGCCAATTTTCATGAATGTGCTGGTACGGTGTGCCAGAAACGGCCGTAAACGTCGTCCGCAGACTTTCATGGCGCTGCACCAATGCCTGACACGCCTGTGCCAATACCGCTTCATTTAGCTGACCAGTCAATCGCAGGGCAAGCGGCGTGTTGAAGAGGGTGCTACCTGGGGTCAGTGTCTCTAAAAACCAGAGCCGTTGCTGGGCAAAGGAGAGCGGAACGAGTTCATCTGAATGGGGGCGTGGGGAAATCGTCGGAACGGCCATTGAGGCCAATCCTTCATCGGCAAGCAAAAGATCGAGAAGCGCTAACTTTTCTTCAGAAAAGTGAAATGCCTTATTTGGTTGATCAGTCATAAAATGCTAACGTTTCTGGCTCAACAATTGAGCCGCTTCCTCATCCGAAAGTCGCGACAATTTGATGAGCAACTGAGCCACCTTTTCCACACGAGCACAATCATTTGGCGACTGAAGAACAACTTGGGTCATTGTAGCAATCGTAGGTGAATTGAACAAAGCACGCAGTGGCAATTCGATCCGTAACGTTTGCCGCAGGCGGGTTACCAGTTGGGTCCCCAACAGGGAATGACCACCCAACTCAAAAAAATTGTCGTGAATGCCCACGCGAGGCAAGTTGAGCGTTTCGGCCCATACATTGGCAATCACAACTTCTACATCAGTTCGGGGCGCGGCGTATTGAGCAACGGCCGTCGCCGTGGGTGCTGGCAGCGCGTTCCTATCAATTTTGCCATTCGGAGTCAACGGAAAAGCTTCTAACGGCACAATGGCGGCGGGAACCATATAGGTGGGCAGGCGCCGGCTCAAGGCCAGCCGTAAATCTGCAATGGCCAAATCTTGCCCCACGACGTAAGCCACAAGCTGCGGCCCGGTTCCTGATGCGTCTCTGGCCAAGACGAGCGCGTCTTGAACGGCCGTTTCTCGGCGCAGCACCGCCTCAATTTCGCCCAGCTCAATCCGGTAGCCACGAATTTTTACCTGATGATCCAGCCGACCTAAAAATTCCAGATCGCCGCTGGGCAAGTAACGCACGAGATCACCCGTTTTGTAAATCTTATGAGATGCCTGGTGAAGCAAGGAAGTCGAAGCTTCCTCACCATTCATGATTTTTGTTTCATCAGCATACAGCGGATTTTGAATAAAGCGCGCTGCGGTCAGCTCAGGGCGATTTAGATAGCCACGCGCCACACCAATGCCACCGATATAAAGCTCCCCCGGCGTCCCGACCGGAACAGGCTGCTGCGCCTCATTCAGGATGAACAGCAGCACATTGTCGATAGGCCGACCAATGTGCGGCGTCCTGTCGGTTGGGGTAAGAACGGCCGTTGTGGCACAAACGGTCGTCTCGGTGGGACCATACCCATTGACAAAGTGGCGGTCTACGGACCAGCGGGCTGTCACTTCAGCTGGGCACGCTTCTCCGGCGGCAACCACCGTTTGTAGGCTGGGAAAGTCCTCTGGATCCAAGATTGCCAGCGCAGACGGCGGTA
>CBDUOF010000171.1:0-10861 GCA_965368765.1 uncultured Anaerolineae bacterium
CAACGGCCAGCCTGACGCCCTCCCCCACGGCCAGCCCCACGCCAACCGCAACGCCATCGCCATCGCCATCGCCAACGAGTTCAGCCACGCCGACGCCTAGCCATACGCCAACGCCAACAAGTTCGCCCACAGCCAGCAATACCCCAACCGGAACGCCAACCGCGACAAATACGGCCGTTCCCACATCGACCCCCACCGCCACTGCCACGCCAACACCCACACCTTAAGCATCGCAGGAGTGACCGCCATGACGCCAAGTCTTCCACAGCAAATGAGCCAACGCTTTGATCTGGATGAGCTGCGTGCCCTCTGTTTTGAGTTGGACATCGAGTATGAAAACGTTCGGGGAGAAACCAGAGATGCCAAAGCATTGGCGCTGGTTAAACTGTGCCAACGACAAAATCGGCTTAATCAGCTTTTGGATTTGTGCCAAACAAAACGGCCGTCTTACACCTGGACTTATGGCGCGTCGGCCGAACTCTCTATTAATGAAATCGATCAGCAATATCGGCAGCATCTCATTGCCCGCTATCAATACCTTGATTTTCGTGGACTGGGCCGCGCCAGCCAACAGTCCATCCTCCTACCGCTAGAAATGGTGTACGTGCCGCTTAACGGCCGTATCAATCGTCTGCTTTGGCGTGCAGAACAATCCCAAACCAGCCAGCCCGACCCCATCCAGCCGTTACTTACCCTGCTGCAAAATCACGCGGGGCTCATTGTGCTGGGCGCTCCCGGTGCCGGCAAAACAACCTGGCTCAAATATTTGGCATTTCAGCTGGCCAGTGGCCACGGCGACGCTCTTGGCCTGGGTAACAGGCTGCCGTTGGTGCTGTCTCTCTCCGCCTACGCAACCGCCCTGGCCAGAGAAGATGTGTCGCTGAATCAGTTTCTGGCTGATTTTCTCCAAAATCGTGGGTTTCCACAGCCACTCGATGACCTTATTGAAACTGCCCTGGCACAGGGCCAGGCGTTATTGCTGCTTGATGGGCTGGATGAAGTTGTTGACGCTAATTTGCGCCATCTGTTGAGCAATCGACTGCTCGATTTTTTCACAATTCAACAGCCGAGGGGAAATAAATTTGTAATCACCAGTCGGCCTGCCGGGTATGAGGCCGTTCGCCTGTTAGCCGATGGGCTGCTTGAATGCACGGTCGCTCCACTGAACGCCGCTCAAATTAAAACCTTTATCAGCCAATGGTCGCTTGCCCTTGCTGAACAAAGCGGGCTAGAAGCGGCCGTCGCCCAAAAAGAACAATTCCTGGCACTTCTGGCGGAAAACAAGGCCGTGCAGGAACTGGCCACCATTCCATTGCTGCTGACCATCTTGCTGCTCATTCTGCGCCAGGGGGTCCAGCTGCCCCAGCGGCGCGTGGCCCTTTACGACTTATATTTGCGTACCTTGTTGCATCATTGGCAGACCGCCCGCAGCCTGGATCGTCCACCAGAACGGCCGTTGTCAATAGCCGAACTGCTGAAATTATTGGCCCCGCTAGCCTTGTGGATGCAGGAAACCAGTCCGCAGCGCAGCCTGGTTAAACGCGCTGCGGTCCGACGGCAGCTTATTGATCAGTTTACTGCTCAGGGTGAAATCGCGCCTGAACAAGCAGCCGACGCTTTTTTGCATACGCTGCAGGTAGCCACCGGGTTGTTGGTGGCCACCGGGCCAGACGATGTGGGCTTTTTGCACCTAACCTTTCAGGAATATGGGGCAGCTTTGGCATTGGCCAAGCTAGGCGAACGGGAATTGACGCCGCTGCTGGCAGCACTCCAGGCCCGTCTGGGAGAGCCGGGATGGCATGAGGTCATTTTGCTTACGGTGGGCGTCGTGGCCCAGGTTGAGCATCGTCCCAAGCTGGCCAACCAACTCATACGTGGCCTGCTGCAATCTGCACGCACTGCCGAAACGATACTGCTGCTAGGGGAAGCGATACGCATGTTGGGCAAGGAAAATGTGGCCACAGATTTGCGAACGGCCGTTCCCCTGGCGCTGAGTCAAACTGCCACGGCCTCCAACGTCCTCGCCAGCCATCGAGTGCAAGCGGGCGTGCTGCTGGGCCTGCTCGGCGATCCCCGTCCAGCAGCCCAAACAGTTGACGACATGCGCTTTTGCTACGTGCCAGGCGGCCCGTTTTGGTTAGGCCGTACCGATCAGGCCACACTTTATCCTGACCAGATTGCGCCTTACTGGCTCAGCACCTTCCCCGTAACCCAGCGTCAGTTTCGCCAATTTGTGGCCGATAATGGCTACAGCGTGGCGCAGTTCTGGTCTGAAGCTGCCGCTGTCAATCGTTGGCGGCCAGGCGAAGTGCAAGATTGGGCGCAGCGCGGCTGGCGGTCGGAGCCGGTTGATCACGGTAAGCCGTTTAACTTGCCCAATCATCCTGCAGTAGGCATCACCTGGTACGAAGCCGTGGCGTTTTGCCGTTGGTTAACCCAACGTTGGCAGCTTCAGGGCATATTACCCGACGGCTGGCGGGTACAGTTACCACCCGAGGTGGCCTGGGAAAAAGCGGCGCGGGGCGGGCTGCAAATTCCGCAGCAGCCAGTAGTGCTGCCGCTTGCAGACGCCATGGGGGATCCGCTCCCGGTTGTTGTCCTTACGGACAATCCAGCGCCGCAACGGTCCTATCCAGGCCAGACAAGCCTCACGCCGCAAAATGCCAACGTGAATGATACGGCCGTCGCAACCAGCAGCGCCGTCGGCTGCTTCCCGCAAACGTCCCCGGTAGGCTGCCAGGAAATGTGTGGCAACGTGTGGGAATGGACGGGGAGTCGGTTTCGGCCCTATCCGTATCAGCCAGATGATGGGCGCGAGGCCCTGGACGTAAAGCTGTACGATGAAATGGTGCTGCGTGGCGGTGCGTACTGGAGCGACACACGGTCTGCCAACGCCACCTTCCGCGCCCGGCGCAGCCCCAACGACCAAAACAGCAGCTACGGCTTCCGCATCATGCTGGCAAGAAATATCTAACCTATTCAATTTTGTAAACCGAAATGATTGTGACTCTCGCTAGAAGTGTAGATGTTTTCAACTTCTAGCCGTTCCCCCGCATCCTGGCGATGACGGAGACTGCTAGAAGCTGAGGACATCGCGACCACGGCGAGCGCCGCAGCGACTCTGTCGCTCAATCTTCGTACCCAATGGGTGCCAGGCTATGTTTCTCAGCCTTGATTGGTTCATAACCAACCTCCTTAAATAAAACAGATATTTTGTGACTTATTATGTTTTTTACGAGTGGTTCTG
Source organism: uncultured Anaerolineae bacterium (assembly GCA_965368765.1). GTDB lineage: Bacteria > Chloroflexota > Anaerolineae > Promineifilales > Promineifilaceae > Leptofilum. The sequence continues at coordinate 3,248 of CBDUOF010000171.1, forward strand.
CGAAACGGAAGGTGCCCTCTACAGATTTTGTAAAAACGTGTAAAAACCAAAAAGAATGTTGAATAAGAGTGAGCGGGAAATTGGTTTTTACTTGAGCAAATCACAGATAAATCGCGCTTCGTTTTTCAAAGAACTTTCTATGATTTTCTCGGCACACAGTAATATTAACGAAAAACGTGGCAATTTTGTGTCATTCAGACTTCAATTTTAGGTGAAAGTTTTGTGAAGAAGATGACAGGGATGTGACAGTGCTGTGAGCCGTTGAGTACATGCATAACGGCCGTTTTTTTACGCCTCCCTCAATTTCAGATACACTTTCAGGCGGTTAAAATTTAATTGAAAGTGATTTTTTATGACAAAAAGACAGTTGGGCATGGTATTTATTGTTCTCGGCGGCCTGGGCATTGTAGGGCTGTTTGGCATTGATTTGCTGGGCGCGGGCCAGTTTAGTGGCGTTGGTCCCGCGCAGCGGCTGGGGCTACTGGCCGCCGGTGCGGTCATTCTTGTCGGGTTGACGTTGCTGCCGCTGGGGGACAAACCTGCATGAGCAGACCTGCCGTGGCACAAACGCAATCCAAAACACCGGGGTGGGAAACGGCCGTTTCCTATCTTCCCAAACTCCTCATCGGGCTGGCGCTGCTGGCCTTTGTCGGTTATTTCATCGTGTACAACCTGTACGCCGTCGCTCTCTTCCGCTTCCCCTTTGATTACGACCAGGGGGAAGGGTTTGAGTTGATGGATACCGTGCTCTTTAGCGAAGGCGAATGGCCTTACCGGGACAACGACAGCTATCCGTTTTACTCTTCCAACTACCCGCCCCTATTCCATGTGGTTGCGGTGCCGCTGGTGTGGGCCTTCGGGCCGCAATATTGGACAGGGCGATTGGTTTCGTATTTGGGTACGCTCATTACGGCCGTTGCCATTGGTTACGCCGTGCAAAAAGCGGGCAGACGGTGGTGGCTCTCTGCATTGGCCGGACTGGCCTTTTTGGCCTCCAACTACGTCTATCACGTCGGGCCGCTGTTTCGGCAGCACATGTTTATGGTGATGTTTGAGACGGTAGCCGTCGTTTACCTTGCCAGAACAGTGGAGAAAGAGGAAGCAGACGGCCGATTCTATAACAAGCAAATCTTAGTTGTCATGTTGCTGCTCTTATTTGCAGGTTACACGAAACAGCTGGCCTATGCCACTGTTGCGGCCGTGTTCATTTTTCTTTTTTTGCGGCAACCCAAGCGAGCCATCAGCTGGGCAATTCCCTTTGCAGCCATCACCGGGCTCGTGTTTCTTTGGATCAACGTCGCCACCGATGGCTACTGGTTCCTCAACACGGTAACGGCCAACATCAATCCCTTTATTCCGGGTCAGGCAGAAGGGCTTTTTCGACAGTGGTTTCGGCTGCATTCAGTTCTGACGATAACGGCCGTTCTCTTTGCCGTCTACCAACTATACTTTGACCGACTATCACTTTATACAATCTGGTTTGTGGTAGCGGTGGTGAACAGTGTTACCGCAGGCAAATGGGGTGCAGGCGAAAGTTACTTCGCCACCGCCATCGCCGCCAGCTGCATCCTCACAGGTCTTGCCTTCAACCAATTGCTCAACTGGAGCCAGCGATCAGACGCCCAAACGCCTGACTCAAGGTACCAGTCGTCAATACCATACCTTGCCATCCTGACAGCAATCCCGCTTTTGTTCCTCTTCCAGGCCAACCAGATGTTTCATATGCCAACCCACACCCCAGCCCTGGCAGCCATCGCCAACGCATTGGGGCGCCCAACAGAAGTGATGATTGCCCCACAAACTTCCTGCTCCGCTCCCCGTGAGCCGGAACCCATTCCGTACGTTGATTCGGCCGGGGTCTCCTTGCTGGGCCGGTTGCCGACAGCCGCAGACACCGCCGCAGGCATAGAAATTACGGCGCACATTCTACAGGGCGAAACGGCCGCCTTTAGTGAGGATGCCGGGTTTAATTTTCGTGCCCAGCGGGACATCGTCACCAATCCCACGCAGCTGCTCAACTTGTACAACAACAATCAGGTCGATCTCACTGAGATGATCGCCATGCTGAATGCGCAGGCATTTGACACAATCGTGCTGCGAGCCCAATTTTACCCGCCTCCAGTCCTGGACGTCATTGGGCAGCGCTATGAAACCACTGATTTGGTGCAGATGAATGGCTTTGTATACTGCATCATGCGGCCAAGATAGCCCGTTTGCAGCCTCGTCTTCCCCGCAGAATCCAAAAAGTGGTGATCGACTAATATTATGACGTGCCACCTCGCTCAAACAAGGATCTCATAAGCTTCGTTGATACTTTCTTCCTGTATCTTTTTTTTAGGCAATCTTTATACTTTTGCTTATATATGGATTATTTGGAAGCAAAACAATGACTGATGACATCTTAACTGAACTCACCTGCCCGAGTTGTACGCACCCGATTGAACTGAAAGCACAAGGGGGACCCATTGTCTGCCCTGCATGCAGCAGTCAACTCCTGCTAGATGGGCATGTTTGTCCAGGTTGTAGCCATTATCATAAGGAGGAAACTGCTTTTTGCCACAGCTGCGGCACCGCTATGACCCGTACCTGTGAACGATGTCGCACGCCCAATTGGGCAGGCGCAGAATATTGCAAAGAGTGCGGCGCAGCGTTGGATATCTTCCAGCTGTTACATTTACATAACAAGCACTCTACTATGACGCGGCTCGATGAACAGATGCGCGAAGCGGCCTTTTTCAAGAAAAAGGAACGAGCAGATTCTGATCGGCGGATGGCGGTGCTGCTTGAAGGGGAGCGCGAAAGGGTGCAAGATTTGGCGGCACGTAAAAGAGCTCAAAAGCTCCAGGATAGGCAATTGCTGACGACGGCCGTTTTCGTTCTGACTATCTTCCTTGTCATTGTGGCAGCCTTCGCCGTTTTATAAGCGGCAGGCTACAATAGGGACATCATGTCCCGTTCCTCGTATACTATCGACCTGCCCAGCTTTGCTGGCCCCCTGGATTTACTACTCCACCTCATTGAGCGGCAAGAGTTAGACATTACCGCCATCTCCCTGGCAAACGTGACGGATCAATATTTGAATCAGATCGAGCAGCTCAAGCAAAACCGCATTGAGCAGCTGATTGATTTTCTGGTGGTGGCAGCACGGTTGGTCCAGATTAAAAGCCGGGCCTTGCTGCCGCAAACGCCGGTGATCATCGAGGGAGAGGAAGAAGAGGAAGATCCGGCCGAAGCGTTGATTCGGCAGCTAAAGTTGTATAAGCGATTTAAGCAAGCGGCGGGTTGGCTACAACGGCGCGAGGAGCAAGGCTTGCGCACATACCTGCGCGTAGCTCCGCCACCTAAGCTGGAAGGACGTCTGGATATGAGTGGGGTGACGGTAGACGTATTGTTAACGGCCGTTCGTGACGCGCTCTTTCGGGTGGAAGATCAGGAAAAGAGCGTGGCCATCATTCAGCCTCGCCGCATCACCATTGAGGGCCAGATTAACCGACTGCGTCAGCGCGCCAATGCTGGAATTACCTTTAACTTCACCGATCTACTCTCAACCCAAACAAGTCGCGTGGAGATTTCAATCACGCTGTTGGCCGTGCTTGAACTGATCAAACGACAGGAAATTGTGGCGACGCAAATGGAGATGTTTGGGCCAATTTCACTGCAGGCGAACCCAGATAGGCATCAGCAAGCAAAAGGTTGACATAGACGCCCCCAAAACGTAAATCGCTACGAAAGATCAACCAGGTCTGAGGACAATTGACGTTTGGGCGAGAGCCAACGCCAATACAGCAAGAGTAGGCAGCTTACCGCGCCGCTCATGTCGATAAGAACATCGACTAGCGTGCCGTTTCGGCCAGGGATAAAGGTTTGATGGAATTCGTCGCTTAGAGAATACAGAAGAACGACGATAAACGTGGACAGATACGGCCGTTGCCAGTCCAACACCGCGCGTAAAGCCAACAGCGCCAACAGCGCATAGCCCAGGAAGTGTCCCCCCTTTTTGAAACCCAAATCCCACATGCCAAAGCTCGGCAAATCTGTTGAAGGTTGGTGCGATGCAAAAAAAATGACCCCCATTGCAATGAGCAGCGGCAGCCAACGCCCTATCCAAGAGGAACGCTTAGTAAAAACCCACGTCATCCAATCACTCTACCACCACATGCGCTCTTTGCCCGTGCGGTATACGGCCCAAAAGACAAAAGCAGCCATGCCCACCGGAATGAGAAAGCGAATGGCAACCAAGCCCCCAGTTGCTACCAAACCCAGTAACAGCAAAATGCCGCCCCCAATGGTTACCCATAGCTGGACGGCACTCATTGGTGCTTTTTCCTGATTTTCGATTCGACTACTTTGGGCACGTCGGCAACTGTTCATCTTACCGATGCGTAAGACATCACCACTAATCTGCCACTGGCAACCGCACACCTCACACTGAAAACATACCCGGGCAGCTTGTCCCGTTTCCCGGTCGGTGCGTTCTAGAATTTGCCCGCCGCAATGGTCACAGTCGTAGCCACTATCATTCCAGGTCGTTTCCGTTTCAATCATGCCTTCATCCCACCTTGCAAAAATGCCACACCAGTTTTGTCAATGGTAGTGGATTACTGCTGATTCGCAAAGTGGGGATTGAAGCAATTCAAGAAACGTTCATTCTTGCTTGATACGTTCGCACGTTTCCAACAACAGATTGTAGCTGCTGTTGTAGCTCACGTAGACAAAACCACCACATGTGCTGCAGGAAGTCTCGTATTCCATGACAGAACCGGTTACTTGCTCCCACGGCTCTAGCTGATGGCCATGAATGGAAGCCCATGCTTCGGCTTCGCACATTTGGCGTTCTAACGAGTCTGACTGCTCTTGCTGGGCAGCCTCATCATGATCTGAGGCAGCTTCTACCAGGGCGCGAACGGCCGTACCAAGCACCAAATTTTCCGGCACACCCTCGGGTAACCCTTCTACCTTATGGAGAAGGTGCTGCAACACGGCACCGATTTCTCTGCGCGTTTCTGGATGATATCGCGGCACCAGTGAGCCTTCTTCCAGAAGGCCGATGAGATAACGAACGGCCGTTTTCAAGTTTGCTAGTTCAGTTTCTGCGGATTTTGACATACTTCTACCTCTCATCTTGTGGGTGGATGTTCATATTCTGACACTTCCCACCCGTTCTTACCAGAGGAAGTTTGTACCGTTCCAGGTATCAGTTGTTCTCAGCGTGGTGCGTTTTAGATTCTGGGCACACGTCAATGTCAAACCGTGCGAATACGCTCCTCAGTCAAACGCATTGGTGAACGTCAGCTAAAGGTGATTAAACTGTGACCGTAACATATCCCGCTCTGCAGATTTGCGGGCAATTTTTATTTCTAGCTCCGCTACCATCTCGGCCAATAAATCGCGTCCCTCACGCTGGGCCAGCTTCACCTGCAGGGCCAAATCGACCATTGAACGATTGGGCAAGCTTTGCAGTTCATTGGCGATTACCCGTAAGCGACGACGACAGCGGTCAATCTCTTCTTGGAGAGCCTGAGCCATTTCCTGGTCAGGTTTTGGGCCAGCTTGCCCCTGATTTTGGTGCGCTTCCAGCTCCTCTGCCAGTGCCATGAGCTCCACCATGCTTTGTGCCTGGTAAGCATCATTGATGGCTGCCATTTTGTCGGTGCGGTAGTGTCGGTCGGCCTGGTCGATGGCTAAATCCGGGTGAAATTGACGGGCCAGCTGGCGGTATATTTTCTTTAACTGTGCCCGTGTGGCTGGCGGTGGCGCTGGGGATGGCTGGGGAACGGCCGTTTCCGGGTTTTGCTGCCACGTCTGGCGAAACTGCTCTTCAACCGGTTCAAAGCTGGCGGTTTGGTCGGCAAATGATTGCTGATGTCGTATCAGCTTGATGCGCGCCAGGTAACTGTTTACTTCAGATTCAAGCGCAGCCAATTGATCTAACAAGTGGCCCACATGTGCCTCAAAGCGAAACTCAAACGCTTCCACATCTTCGAGCTGGCTGTTTAGCTCGGCTTCCGCGTCAGCTAATTCAGTGCGCAGACGATCCAGCTCCAGGCGCAGCCGCTTTACCTTTTCTGCTGTGGATTCGGTCGTGGAAGTCATGGTTCAAGTTTACAACGTTACGCGCAAATTCCCATCACGAGTTTGACAAATCGGCACAGGCTGCGGCTCGTTTTAGGCAAAAACCCACACACCCCTTGCCCGTCTCGGCTTGCCTTTGGGTATCGGCCGTTTCTCATACAGCTTTTCTACTTTTGCTCAATGTTCTCAAGTACAATGGCAATATGTCACGAAAACGTGTTGTTTTGTTCGGGCTGTTGGGTTTGTTGCTGACAGGCATTGTCGGCGGATATCTCGCCCTTCCGCGTCTTATCATGAAAACACACACCCGTTTTCCGGCTGCCGTGCCAGACGCACTGCTCAATTGGGTAGCAACACCGCTGCCTACCGCTTTGCCCGCGCCCGCAAGCGTAACAGATAGTGAGCAGCTGTCGGTGATTGACAATCAACTGTCGGTCCTTGGCGATCAATTGGAAGCATTACAACCCATTGCGACAGCTATACCTACCCTTTTTCCCACTTTCACCCCACCCGCTTCACGTTCCACGCCCCAGACTTCTACACCGGTCCCCACCCAGGTACCGACGCCACAGCCGCCCACGGCAACCCCGCTGCCGACGGCCGTTCGCCTGGAAACGATCGACATCATCCCGCAAAAGTTTAACAACTGCGGCCCGGCCAACCTGACCATCACCCTCGGTTTTCACGGTTATTCGGTAGACCAATTAGACGTGGGTGGCGCCGTCAAACCCAATTACGATGACCGGAACGTCAGCCCCTGGGAGTTGTCTGATTATGTCAACAATTCCACCCCGATGCGGGCACGTTATTTTGTAGGCGGAAATGTGGCGTTGCTGAAGCAGTTGCTGGCAGCAGGCTATCCGGTCATCGTGGAAAAAGGACTCTACCCCAATGCCTGGGAGGGCTGGATGGGGCATTATCTCACCGTGGTGGGATATGATGACGCCGGTCAGGAATTCATAAGTTTAGACACTTTTTTGGGCCCCTGGGACGGCAGCGGCCGGCGTGACAGCTACGAAACGCTCGACGCATTTTGGCAGCAGTTTAACCACGCCTTCATTTTGGTGTATCCAGCGGAAGATGAAGCTAACCTTTTGGCGCTGTTGCCATCGGAATTACAAGAGCCGGTTACGATGTGGCAAGCAACGGCCGTTACCAACCAACAACTCACCGCCGAACAGCCAGATAATCCCTATGCCTGGTTTAATCTGGGCAGCAGCCTTACCCATTTGGCACGACTTACTGACAATGACGCACTCTACGCCAGCGCCGCAGCGGCGTTTGACCAGGCACGCACCGTGGGTCTACCCTGGCGCATGTTGTGGTATCAATTTGAACCCTATGAGGCTTATTTGGGAAACGGCCGTATCGATGACGTTTTCACCCTCTCTGAGGCTATTCTTTCGACAGAAGGCGGCCAAAATGTGGAGGAAACCTATCTCTACCGCAGCTACGCTTACACTACCCTCGGTGATGAAGCAAACGCCGAAGCCGCGCTAACCACCGCCCTGGAACTGAATCCGAATTTGCGATTAACAGGGG
>CBDUOF010000172.1:0-10760 GCA_965368765.1 uncultured Anaerolineae bacterium
GCTCAAACTGCCAAAAACGAACAGGATGCCGAATAACTTTTTCTTTGTCTCGGGCAAACGTCTTGCCACACTCCGGGCATTTTTGACGTCTAAAAAAGCCAATCGCCTTCAGAAAAACGCCGCTACCGGCCACGAAAAAGATAATCATCCAGGGCCAGGTTGCTGGCGACCGCACAGAAAATAGAGCAACAGAGAGGAAAAATAAGCTCAGCAAGATGCGGAACATCCATCTTATCATGATCAACTCTCAGGAAATTAGATGAAGCTTTGGCAACGGTTGAAATCTACGAATGGAATTTGCGACTGAGAACAATTATGAATTATTCGAGGCTGATTTTCAATGATAGTTGTCTATCATTAAGCCAATACAAACGTAACAATTGTGTTAGCTGTACAGAAACGGCCGTGGACCACGGCGCAAACTGCCCACCCCCACCACACTCCGGCCAGAACGGGACAGGGTTAGGCCTTAAAATTGGGGAGATAAGGTGATGGCTGACCACGGCAATCGCCAGGAATCGCCTATCCAGCTGGTGACGGCCGTTTCTTAGGCTGAGTCTTGGTCAATTAAGGAAGTTGCCTTATCATGGGATTGAAAGGAAAACAGGTAGGCAGTTTATTGAATTCAGGGAGAAACGATATGACGTGGCAGGAAAAATTAGCGGTTTACGATCAGTTGGTTGCCAAATGTCCCCGATTTGAGCGAAAAGGAAAAACGGTGCCCTACACTTCTGCAAATGGGCATATGTTTTCACTCCTAAACAAGGATGGGGAACTAGGGTTTAGATATTCTAAACAGGTTCAGGAAAAGTATATTGAAGAATTCGACACCACGATCCTTAAATCCCATGGGGCCGTCATGAGAGGATATGTGCTCATTCCAGATGAGATGCTGGAAGATTTGGACCAAGCAGCCAAATATCTGAACGAAAGTTATGACTACGTTATGAGCCTAGACCCAAAATGAGCCTTCGCCCCTTGCCTGAACGCTGCTGACGGGCTGTTGCGTCGAAGAAAAATGTGCCAGGATTATGGCCCGAAACAGAGGACTTTTGGTCAATGGAACAGTTTAGAATTTTGGGATTATCTGGCAGCTTAAGAAAGGCTTCCTATAATTCGGCTGCACTGAGCGCGTTACGTGCGTTAGCCCCCGCGCATATAGAGATCGTCGTGTTTGAAGGTATGGCGGATCTGCCGCTATTCAATCCAGACAGGGAAGACGAAAGGATTCCCGCGGTTGCTGCCCTAGGTTCCCTGTTAAAAGATTCGGATGGGTTAATTATTGCCAGTCCAGAATATGCCCACGGCATTAGCGGCGTCTTAAAAAACGCTTTAGATTGGTTGGTGAGCGGTGAAGAATTTGTTCATATGCCGGTCATGTTCATCAACACCTCTCCCCGCGCCCACCATGCGCTGGCTGCGTTGCATGAAGTGGTGAAGACCATGTCCGGCCAAATTCTCGAGAACGCATGTGTGGCTATCCCCTTGTTAGGGAGCAATCTCGATGCAAAAGGCATCTTGGCCCATCCAGAAATCTCGGCCTCGCTGCACTCATCTCTCATCACGTTTTGTGCCGAAATCGCGACTTTAGAGCAACGCAACAGGTTCCCCCAGCCAGCAAGTGACCAAAGCGCCTAACTTCGCAGCAGCTTAGGCAAACACTGTGGCCAGCAAGCCGCCAGCCACAGCATCTCCTGATGGTCACCGTTAGCCAAAATCAATAATCGGCCGTACTTCTACCGTGCCGTGCTGGGCTTCCGGAATCTTGGCCGCCCAATCAATGGCTTCTTCAATGGTATCGCACTTCACAATGTACAGGCCGCCCAGCTGCTCCTTGGTTTCGGCAAAGGGGCCGTCGGTGGTCACGGGTTTGCCCTTGCGAACCCGGACACTCTTGGCCGTATGGGTCGGTTCCAGGGCTGGCCCGCCGGGCTGAATCACTCCTGCTGCCTTCATTTCCTCGAAGAGCTGCCAATGGGCATTCATCAGCGCCTGGTTTTCCGCTTCAGAATATTGCATCTCCGTTTTTTCGTCGTGGTAAATCAAAAGTGCGTATCTCATGTTTGTCTCCTTCTATCTGAGATGATGAAACGATAAAGTTGCGTCTGTTCTATGGCTATGACGAACGGTCTGGTTATAATTCGACAATTATGACAGGCATTTCTGGAAAAAGGCAACCGGGGAAACGGCCGTTTGCCAGCAAAATTAAGATTGCCCCAAATCACACCTTGACGATCCCCTTTTGAACTGTTATAGTGCTGCCATCATGTTGACACATTCTGTAAACTTTTATTTTTACTTTTTTAGCACCCCAGCCTGCCGCAACTGTTGCGAGGAGATCGTTTCACGCTAAAAGAAGTAAAAGCAAAACGACACAACACCAACAAGACGCGGCCCAACAGGTCGCGTCTTTTTTTTGTTTATGGGCCGAAATCATTAAAAACCAGTGACGAGCGATCGAATACCGTCGAAAAGAGCGAAGCGTTTGATTCTGCGGTATTTGTAGCACCCAGGTATAAAATCCGTCGGGTCTATCGTCACAAAAATTAAGAACAAGGGGAAGAATCATGCAGTTAAACAAAATTGGCAACAGCTCACAGAATCAGCCGACCGCCTGCCGAGGCGTGCGAGGCGCCGTTACCGTCAGTACAAATAGTGAAGAGGCCATTCTGGCCGCAACACGAGAACTGCTCCAGGTCATCGTGAAGCGTAACGAGATGCACCCGGACGACATCGCCAGCGTCTACTTCACCACAACCGCAGATTTAAACGCCACCTACCCAGCGCTGGCTGCCCGCCAAATGGGCTGGCACGATGTGGCGCTGCTGTGCGGCCACGAGATGAACGTACCTGGCAGCCTGGCGAAGTGCATACGGGTCATGATTCATTGGAACACTCCCCGCTCGGCCAAGGAAATTGTGCATGTCTACCTGCGTGAGGCACAATCCCTGCGCCCTGACCGGCAAGATCTGCCCCCCATTCGACCACGCCAAATGAATGCGATGGAGGCAATGGTCAAAGTGATGGCCGCTGCCTTATAATTTCAAGACGCTAAGGGTTTGGTATTCCTGAGCTTAGCCAACAATGGCAAACCCTTAGCGTCTTACCTTCTAAACAAAAAGGAAAACTTAATGATGATCGTAGTAATGCAACCTGAAGCAAGTATGCAAGAAAAGTCCGCAATCGTTTCCTGGGCAGAAGATTTAGGATTCAAAATTCATCTCTCTACCGGCAGTGAGCGCACCATTATTGGGGTCATCGGGGATGATCGCGTGATCAACCGTGAGCAGCTAGAGCGCATGTCGGGCGTGGAGCGGGTTGTGCCCGTGTTGAAGCCGTTCAAGATTGCCAGCCGGGAGTTTAAGCCCAACGATACGCAATTCACCATTGGCGGGCACGTCATTGGTGGCAAAGATTTGGTGATCATGGCAGGGCCGTGTTCAGTCGAAAGCCGCAGTCAAATTTTGGAAACGGCTCACGCCTGCAAGGAAGCTGGCGCCCACATTTTGCGTGGCGGCGCGTTTAAGCCGCGCAGTTCACCCTACTCCTTTCAGGGGATGGGCGAAGAAGGGTTGAAGTATCTGGCAGAAGCCCGTGAGCAAACGGGAATGCCAATCATCACCGAAGTGATGGAGCCAAGCCTGGTGCCGCTGGTCTGTGAATATGCCGACATTTTGCAAATTGGGGCGCGAAATATGCAAAATTATGCGCTGCTGCACGCCGTGGGCGAATCGCAACATCCTGTGTTGCTAAAGCGGGGCATGAGCAGCCTTATCGAAGAGTGGCTGATGTGTGCTGAATATATTTTGAGCCACGGCAACACCCGGGTGATGATGTGTGAGCGCGGCATTCGCACCTTTGAGAAGTACACCCGCAACACCTTCGATATTAACGCCATTCCCGTGCTGAAGCAGCTCACGCATCTGCCCATCATTGCAGATCCCAGCCACGGCACGGGCAAGTGGGAATATGTGGAAAGCGTGACCAAGGCAAGCGTGGCCGCCGGGGCGGATGGCGTCATCTTGGAAGTTCATCCCCGACCGGAAGAGGCTATGTCAGACGGCCGTCAATCACTAAAACCTGAACGATTTGCCCAACTGGTCCGCGAAATGAAGGCGATTGCCCAGGCGGTTGGCCGAGATGTGCCTGCAGCTGACAAGGTGCCAGCCTAACCATTTCCGTTAATCACATTGTTTCTTCCTCCGCAAAAGGGCGCAGATCTACGGTCTGCGTCTTTTTGTTTGGGGAGGGGTGAAGTACAATGACGGCCGTTCATACCTTCTAGGCAGTTTTCACAGATTTTGCGCACAGGCTCGCTTTCTTCATGGCCTTTGTGGCTTCATCAATCAGGATGATTTAGATGGCAAACGTTGAGATTATTCACAGTTTTGATGCCCCAGGGTCCGGTCCCGTCGGTTTGTGTTACGACGGCCGTTTCCTCTGGAATGCCGATTTTTCTGGCGGGAAGATTTACCGGATTGACCCTGAAACGATGGAAAATGACGTCGTGTTGGTTTGTCCAGGAAACTTGAGCGGCGTGACGTGGGACGGCCGTTCCCTGTGGCAGTCGCTCCACGATGGCGGCACCCTGCGCCGCATTAATCCAGAAACCAATGACTTTGACCAGACGATTATGGTGTGGGAACACGGCTGGTTGTCTGGCGTCGCCTGGGATGGCGCACAGTTGTGGACGGTATCGCAGCAGCGCGGCAAGCTGTTTAAGCTTGACTCCGAAAGTGGCGACATTCTAGAAACATGGGATGTTCCCGTTGCCGGAGGCGGCCTCGATTACCACGACGGTTCACTGTGGTTGGGCATCGCCTACCCCATGCACTTTGATCCCGTTTATCACCAGTTCAACTGGGAAAGCGACGTACAAAAATACGCCATCCTGCGCCTGGACCCGGCTACGGGCACAGAGCAAGCCCGCTACGATCTGGACTTTGTGCCGATGGGGCTGGCCTGGGTGGGGGACGACCTGTGGCTGAGCCACGTTGCCGCACGAAAACTGCACAAAGCGCAGCTCACGCAACGCTGACTGCCTAGCGGCGCGGCGCAGACAGGGCCGCGATGTACCGTTTAGCTGAGCGCGACACGGCCGTTTTGGCATCACGCATCACGACCCGATCCCACCAGGCGCCATAAATTCTGTCAAAGGAGAAGGGGGCAACGGCCGTTACAATCTCGGCAACCTTTTGAGCAGGCAGTGGAATTAAATTGGGGTAGCTGTACATGAAGCTCACCCAGCGCCGATCGGAGACCACCTGAATAATATCCCCCGTCAGCAGCACGCCCGCACCGTCTGCCCCGGCGGGCCAATGCAGCATCGTGCCCCCGGCAAAGTGACCGCCGCCCCGAATCAACGTCAAGCCACCCCATAATGTTTTTGTTTCCCCGGTCCAAAACTGAACAGCCGTTTCTGGTCGCATCACCCACTGTTGGTCAGCGGCGTGCAGATAGATGGGCGCGTCAAAAGCATGACTCCATTCAATCATCGACGAATAGTAATGCGGGTGGGAAATGGCAATCGCATTAATGCCACCCAGCGCAGTCACGGCTTCCTTAGTCGGTTCATCCAGCAGCGAAATGCAGTCCCACAGCAGGTTGCCCTGCGGCGTTTGCACCAGCAGGGCCCGCTGGGCAATCGCAAAATTCGGCGTCGTGCCAATGCCGGTGAGGTTTGGCTCTTCGTCTTTAATCTGGTTGCGGTGCGCTGCCTGCAATGCCGTCAGCGTTGTCCACTGTTGCCCAGCCCAGCCAATATATTGCCGTTCATCCTCACAGATAGGGCAGCTTGTGGGGGGCACGGCCGTTTCTCCAAATTGCGTACCACAGGTTGTACAAATGTAGTTTTCCATTGCGTCCTCCGTTCAGTTGTATGCATCCGCTAAAAGATACCAGAAATGAACAAACTGTCCCCCCGGCAAACGGCCGTTTGCATCCTGTAAAAAGGACCAGGTACGTTCGCAAAGACCATCGATTTTCACCCGGTACAATAATGAATATTCCCTGCTCACCTTTATCATTGCCCTTAATACTCACGATAAGCAGGGCATGAGAGTGAGTGGTCACCGACTGCGTAACGCCTAAAATCGGCCGTTATGCGCTTGCAACGACCCAAACCCAATTGGCTGATCCTCGTGTTCACCCTATTTTGGCTAATTGGCTGCCAGGAAAGGCAGCCCGACGAACCGCTGGCACCGCCGACAGCCCAGCCCGTCAGCGGTGAAGTGTCGGCCAGCTCGACGCTTACGGCCGCAGCACCGCAGCAGGAATCTCTCTTCATTCCCCTGGTAAGCGGCAACCAGGCTATCTCCACACCCCCAGCCACACCAACTTCTTTGCCACCCACCCCCGCCTACCCACCTTACGAAGGCCCCACGCTCAACCGAAACAACATTGGCGTCCAGGTTTATCTGCATCGCAACGATGTGGCTCAGTTGGTGAACCAATTGCGCGAACTTAATGTCGGCTGGGTAAAGGTGCAGGTCTCCTGGAAATTGTATCAGCCTGCCCCCGACCAATATTCTGCGGAACGATTCGATGATCTGGACAAGCTGGTTCAGGCGGCCCAGGCCAGCAACATCAAGGTGCTGCTCAGTGTGGCCAAGGCGCCAGAGTGGAGCCGACCCACCACAGAGCTGGATGGACCGCCCACGAACCCTGACCTTTTCCGGCAGTTCATGCAAACGCTGGGGCAGCGCTACCAGGGGCAGGTAGCGGCTTATGAACTGTGGAATGAGCCTAACTTGCAGCGAGAATGGAACGGCGCGCCGCTTGAAGCGGCGGCGCTTGTGGCGCTCATCGCTGCAGGTGCAAACGGCGTGCAGGCCGCCGATCCCGCAGCCCTCATCATCAGTGCGGCACCGGCCGTCACGGGGATTGATGACGGCATCGTCGCCATTGACGACCGACGCTACTTTGAGGGCATGTTGGCGGCTGGCGTGGCAGATGTTGTCGATGGCTTTGGCGTGCATCCCTACGGCTGGGCCAACCCTCCGGAAGCAACGATGGACAAACCGGATACGGCCGTTCCCAGCCACAACAACCACCCCAGTTTCTTCTTCCAGGACACCCTGCGTGATTATGGCGCGCTGCTTACCAGGTTTGGCATCACAGACAAACAGCTTTGGGGTACAGAATTTGGCTGGGGGAGCTTTGAAGCATTTGGTAACAGTCCACCACCGGAAGCAGCCTTTATGAGCCATGTTTCTGAGTGGCAGCAAGCTGTTTATACACAGCGTGCCTTTGTCTTGGCGCAAGAATTACCCTGGGTTGGGCCGATGCTGCTGTGGAACCTCAACTTTGCCCCTGAGATCGGTCCTCAATTTAGTGAATCGGGCTACAGTATCTTGCGTCCCGATGGCTCACCCCGCCCGGCCTATTTAGCCCTGGCAGCAATTCCGAAGCAGTAGACATGGTCAGCATGAACAAAGAAATCGTTCGGTTACAAACAGAACTTTCTGCCGCGTATGTTGCATTCATTGAAAGAACAAATGCGCTTGAGCCTGATAAGCGACTTCAAGCAGGGGTCAGTGGCGCATGGTCGCCAAAAGATGTCATAGCTCACCTCATTGGATGGGACAGTGCCTTTCAAACCTTTATTGCGAATCCTGATGAATTTGACCCGAGGCCACTTTACGAGACCCACACGTTTAACGCACATTCAGTTGCTGCTCACGCGCAGCAAACCTGGCAAGAAACTGTCAATGAATTAGAAAGCGGATTTGCCAACTTGCAAACAGCGGTCTCAACGGTCACTGAGGAGATGAAAATAGTTGACCGCGTCTGTAGTTGGCTAGAAGGTAGAACAAGCGATTATGTGTTCCACACAAGCCAACTGGATACATGGCTCAGCCAGCCCGCAGAATAATCTCGGTGATTTCTGGTGGACAGTTGAGACGCACAGCTGGGCCAATGATGCCAATGCCCCGGTTGGTGTACACCTGTCCTTTGCCAACCGTATACAGACCGTTGTGGTATTTTTGTGCATAACGCGGCAGCACAACGGGCCCCATGCCCGGCACACGCACCTGCCCACCATGTGAATGGCCGGAAAGCTGAAGCTGAATACGGCCGTCTGCCAAAAAATCGTCGGCAAAGTCAGGCTCATGGGCCAACAAAACCGTGGGGACACCTGCCTGCCATTCGGCCAATGCCGCCATGATGTCTGGCTGACCACTCCACAAATCATCCACTCCCGCCAACAACATCTGCCCTTGATTCAGCAAAACCCCTGTGTTGTGCAACAGCTCGATGCCGCTTTCGGCCAAACCTTGCTTGACAACGGCGGCATTCGTCCAATGGTCATGATTGCCCAACACGGCAAACACCCCGTGACGTGGATTTAGTTTGGCCAGGGCAGGCGCCAGGTCAAAGATGGATTCGGCCGTTTCCAGCACATAATCTCCCGTCAACACGACCAAATCGGGCGACAAGTCGTTGGTCTGGGCCACAGCTCGTTCAACGAGCGGCAGCGTGGTAAATGGATGCAAATGAAAGTCACTGAGCTGCACAATTTTATAGCCAGCCACGCCATCGGGCAGCTGAGGCAATGTCAACATCTGCCGTTCAACCGTGAGCCACTCCGGTTCAACTTGCGTCACATAGCCCGCACCCGCCGCACCGCCCAGAATCGCACCTCCCGCCAACTTCAGAAAGCCACGCCGCGTTACATTCATGGCAGCGCCTGCTGAATCAGGCTAAGTTGCTGGCGCGTGATCGGTGCCGGATAGAGATCAAGCGCAG
Source organism: uncultured Anaerolineae bacterium (assembly GCA_965368765.1). Classification (GTDB taxonomy): domain Bacteria; phylum Chloroflexota; class Anaerolineae; order Promineifilales; family Promineifilaceae; genus Leptofilum. Next base: position 8,749 of record CBDUOF010000172.1, read on the forward strand.
GCAGATCAGCCAGGGGAACCCATTGAAAAATGTGCCGATTGGTCGGCGTCTGACGCGCCAATTCCGGGCCGCCCAACACCAGTTCGCCGCTAAATTCTGTCACCAGATAGGCGTATTCAAACTGTTCATCATTTAATTGGCGCTTCCAGAGTTGTGGCCCCAACACAATCTCGTAGTTGGTCTCTTCTTTCGCTTCACGCTGGGCCGCTGCGGCTATCGATTCCCCTGGCTCCACCCCGCCCCCAATGGCCACATGGTAGGTACGATCCTCCCGAATACGCTTGAAAACGAGTAGACGGCCGTCTTCAAAAATGTACAAACTCACGCGCTCTCGCATAAAACACCCTATTTAGTAAAAAGTGAAAAGTAAGAAGTAAAAATCGACCGCGTTTCACCGTTTACGTTTTAGTCACACAGGGTCAAGGTCGTCCCAGCACCTGCAGTGCCCGACCGGGATAATCTGTAATCAGCCCATCCACACCCATATTGATGAGGCGCTCCATGTCGGCGATCTCATTAACCGTCCAGACATGCACGGCAATGTTGTTGCGGTGCGCCGCTCTGACAAAACGGGGCGTTACGAGGCGAATGCCGCTGTCCTCATCCACTTCCGGTATTTGCAGCACTTGCCCTTGCCCCCAGTAAAGCCGATCCAGCCACAGCTTGTTCAACACCACCAACCGCTTCACTTCAGCATGGGACGCAGCGCGGGCCACGTCTGGACAAGCGCGGCGAAAATCAGCCACGGTTTGGTCACTGAAGGAACCGACGCACAAGCGATGCGCCACGTGATGCTGCCGGATGAGGTCAGCAAAGGGTGGCACGATACTCGGTGACTCCTGCTTGATGTCAATATTGATCCACAGGTTGGGAAAGGTCTCAAACACCTTGGCCAATGCGGGAATGGCGTTACCCTGGCCGCGAAAGGGATAAGTTTTCCCGCCGTCGGAAGTGAAGCGGTAGCCTGCATCCAGTTTTTGCAGGTCGGCGAACGTGTAGTCCTGGATACGGCCGCTCCCATTCGTCGTCCTGTCCACCGTATCATCATGACACACCACCAGCACCCCATCGGCCGTACTGTGGATATCGATCTCTAGCCCGTCAACCATCAGCGCCGCCGCCTTGTGGAAGGCAACCATCGTATTTTCTGGTAACAGTTCGCGCCAGCCACGGTGAGCCAGCACAACCACCCCACCCTGGTGAGCAAATGGCTTATTAGGTAGACGCATGGGAATTGTAAATTATGAATATTGAATTGTGAATCGTTAAGTGGGTCACTCTGTCACCTCTTCACCTTGTTACTTCTAATAATAAGTCCGGCCGATCGGTAATGATCCCATCCACGCCCAGCGCAATGAGCCGCTCCATTTCGGCCGTTTCATTGATGGTCCAGGTATGCACTTGAATATTGTGGCTATGCGCAACGCGGACGAATCGTTCAGTCACCACATCCACCTCGCCAATAACGGGCAGCGATGAGGTCAGGGGCACCTGGAATGTTGTGCCTGGTGCCTGGAAGAGCGCGCCCAGGTAAGCCACGTTCAGGCCAAAAAAGAGCTGAATTTCTGGCTCCACCATCGAGGTGATGACGTCGGGACACTCTTTGCGGAACTGTTCAACGGTCGATTGGTGGAAGGTGGCAACGAGGAGTTTGTCTTGCATGTTGTAGTCGTGGATGAGGGTGCAGAACGGCCGTACCATGCTCGGCGTTTCTTGCTTTATTTCAATGTTCATCCGCATATTTGGATAGTTTTGAAAAATTTCTTCGAGGGTTGGCACCTGGATGCCCTGGCCACGGTACGGGTACGTTGTGCCGTCATCGTCGGTCCAGTAATAGCCCGCATCCAGTTCGCGGATATCGGCAAAGGCCATCTCTTTAATTGCCCCAGTGCCATCGGTGGTGCGGTCCACCGTGGCGTCGTGCATGAGGACGATGACACCATCTTTGCTTTGGTGAATGTCCATCTCCAGCACGTCCACGCCCAGCGCCACTGCATGATCAAAGGCATTCA
>CBDUOF010000173.1:0-10738 GCA_965368765.1 uncultured Anaerolineae bacterium
ATGGCGCCCTGGACGCCCTGGACCTGTTGTTGCTGCTTGGCCTGGTTACGGCCGTTTCGCTCCTTGGCGTTGTCGTTTCCTGGAGCCGTGGGGCGTGGTTGAGTTTGGGCGTGGGAACGGCCGTCGTCATACTGTTTTGGCCTAGAAAACGCTGGCAGGGTGCTCTGCTGCTGATGGTGGGCATTGGGTTGCTGTTGGGCGGGATGCAGGTTGGTCTAGTGCCTGCCTCCATCACAGATCGCATTACCAGTTTTGGCGATGATTTGCGTTTTGGCGACGTGCGCGGCGAAGATATAAATGATGATAATTATGCCGTGCTGGAGCGCCTGGCTCATTGGCAAGTGGCTTTGGCAATGGCAGAAGATCACCCTTGGCTTGGCGTGGGCTTTGGCAACTATGAGCCTGCATACGCGGATTACGCGCTGATCAATTGGCCGTATCCGCTGGGCCATGCTCACAACTACTATTTGAATTTGCTGGCGGAAACGGGCGTGTTGGGGCTGGTGGCTTATCTGTTGTTGTGGACGGCCGTCTTTTGGCAAACCGGCCGAATTGTTCAGCAAACCAGCGGCTGGCGGCGCGGCATTGCCTTGGGGTTGTTGGGCGTCTGGGTGACACTGATGGTGCACCATTTGGTCGACAAGCTCTACGTCAACAATATCTATATTCATCTGGGCGCACTGCTGGGCCTGCTCCAGCTGCTTGAGGCGCACCGTTTGGGTGGTGGACGTGTTGAACTTGTTAGGCGGCAGAGCGGTGACCAGAGTTGGTACCCCGAAAGAAAATTGCAGAAGAAGGAGAGGAGAGAATGGCCGAGCAACATTTTGGTAAAGCCTATGGCGGAAAACCGCCAGTAAACTACGAGCGTTTCTTTGTTCCAGCGATTGGCGCGCCTCTGGCAACTGATCTCATCCGTGTCGCTGCGCTTCGGCCAGGCGAACGTGTATTGGACGTTGCTTGTGGCACTGGTGTTGTCGCGCGGCTCGCAGCGCAGCAGGTCGGCGCCACCGGGACCGTCGCTGGGTTGGACGCCAATCCCGGGATGCTGGCGGTTGCGCGCTCGGTAACGCCGCCTGATATGCCCATCGAGTGGCACGAGGCGAGTGCTGCAGCAATGCCACTCCCGAATGCGTCGTCCGACGTCGTGCTGTGCCAGATGGGCCTCCAGTTCATGCCGGACAAACATGCTGCACTGCGCGAAATGCGGCGCGTTCTGGTGAGCGGCGGCCGCCTGCTCCTTAACGTGCCTGGACCCACACCGCGACTATTCACTATCTTGGGAGAGGCGCTTGAGCGTCACATCGGCGCGGAGGCAGCGGGGTTTGTGAATCAGGTTTTCTCACTCCACGACACGGCAGAGATTCAGCACCTCGTTAGCGGTGCAAGCTTTCACGATGTCTCCGTTCAGTCCGACACTAAGCTGCTACGTCTTCCGGCACCAGAGGAGTTTCTTTGGCAGTATGTGCATAGTACCCCGCTGGCAGGTCTCGTGGCGCAGGTGAATGAAGATCGTCGCAGCTTGCTGGAGCGCGACGTCGTCGCGCAGTGGCAAGAATTCGTAAAGGATCGTGCCTTGGTGCTTCAGGTGCGCAACGTCGTAGCGACTGCCCGGAAGTGAGAGCCAGGCGGGAGCAGTTTGCCACCTAACAATGATTGCAGCGGAGCGGAGAGTCTTGAGCCCGGTTAATTTATTCTGTTCGGCAAACGCTATCGCCTGGCACGCCGCCTGCTGCAGCGAGCGTTACCTGGCCAGCACCGTTAAGAAGTCACTGCAAATAGCGCGGAAAACGCAACGCTTTGAATGATTTTTCTTTGTGCGCAGCGTTTACTGCGGATAAATAATCTGTTACCTGAGGACACGTATGGTTTCCATATTTACCGGAATAGCGGGCCGTTTTGGCGTCAATGAAAAAGAAGCAGAACGTTTCTTTAAGTTTGCCATGGTGGGCGTGATCGGCTTTATTGTTGATTTTGGTATTTTTAATTTGAGTTTACGGCCGTTTGAACAGTTGTTGGCTAGCGGAACGGCTGTTCACGACCTCATTGGTGGCCTGGGCTTAAACAATGAGCAGACAATCTCCTTAGCCCGAACCTTTGCTTCGACGCTATCGTTTGTCGCTGCCATCATCAGTAACTTTTTGTGGAATCGCTATTGGACCTATCCAGACTCTCGCTCCCGATCGGTTCGACGACAGCTGGCATTGTTCACTGTCGTGAGCGTGGCGGGTATCGTTATTCGCGTGCCCATCATTACCTATTTGCATACCCCGTTTACGAACCTGGTGAGTAATGTGGCTGCATTGGAACCCTACAGTGTTCGCATAGGAGACAATCTGGCGCTGGTGGTGGCTGTGGTGGTGGTGATGTTCTGGAACTTCTTTGTGAATCGGTACTGGACGTACAACGACGTTGACTAATTGGAATTACGGAGGGGTGAATCGTGAGAAGTAAAGAAAAACGGCAGTTTAATAGCGCACTAACTTTTCGCTTTTCACTTCTCTCGTTGCACCGGTTACGTATTACTTATTATCCGAATGCGAAGCTAACTTGAAAAGCTCAAACGAATGCGCATAGGCATTGATGTAACGTCTGCGCTCACGCAGGGTGGGGGCATTGGCCGCTACACGCGGGAACTGATTCATGCTTTGGTTGCGGTCGATTCGCGCAACAGGTACTGTTTCTTTGCCCGTGGCCAATCCCATTCCTCAGGCAGAGAATGTGGTATATCGGCCGGCGCCCCTGGATGAACGCTGGCTGTATCGTCTTTGGTATCGCTTGCGGCTGCCGCTGCCAGTACAGTGGGTAACAGGCTCGCTCGATCTGTTTCATTCGCCGGATTTTGTGCTGCCACCGATAAACGGCCGTATCCCTACACTCCTCACCGTCCACGACCTTTCATTCCTTCATTATCCTCACACCTTTCCAGAGCGCCTGGTAAGCTACCTCAATCAGGTTGTACCCTGGTCGGTAAGCCGGGCCACTCACATTTTGGCTGATTCCGAAGCCACCCGCCAGGATCTGACCACGCTTTGGCAGGTGCCGCCAGAGAAAGTTTCAGTGCTGTACAGCGGTGTCCATGAACGCTTTCAGCCGGTAACAGACAATGGGAAGATTACGGCCGTTCGCCAAAAATACCGGCTGGATGGTTTTCCCTATGTTTTGAGCGTTGGCACGCTTCAGCCCCGCAAAAATTACCAGATGCTCATCCGCGCCTTTCAGCCGCTGGCGGAAAAGCTGCCCCATCATCTGGTGATTTCGGGCGGTAAGGGATGGCTGTATGACGAGATGATGGCAGAAGTTGCTCGGCAGCGATTGACCGACCGGGTGCATTTTATTGGCTTTGTAGATGATGCTGATTTGCCAACGCTGTACAGTGAAGCATCCCTCTTTGCCTTTCCCAGTTTGTATGAAGGCTTTGGCCTGCCTTTATTAGAGGCGATGGGCTGCGGAACGGCCGTTCTCACTTCCAATAGCTCCTCCCTGCCAGAGGTTGCCGGTGCTGCGGCCCAGATGCTTCCACCTCAGGATCAGGCCGCCTGGACTGAAACAATGTTTTCTTTACTTGCGAACCCTGCCTTGCGGCACGACCTGATAAGCGCCGGATTTGCCCAAGTTCGTCGCTTTTCCTGGCAGCAGTCGGCTCGACAACTGTTAACCATTTATCGGCGGATGCTGGTGAATACCCCATGATCGCCCCAAATTAGTACCCATTCCCTATTACACCCCGACCAGCTTAGTACCAACTTCTCATTATGTGAACTGTGATTTCGTCATAGTACGGGGCATAATTGGGGCAATTATTAAAGTTTGTTCACAGAGTAGTGCCTAAACTAAATAGTGGGTTCGCCCAAACGGCCGTTTTCCATACGGCTCACCAAGTCTCAAAACTGGCACAAATCAGCCTTTGCCAGCTTTGAATGTTCATCAGAACATTATTTGTTTTCTAAACAAGAACGAATGGACGGGCAGCTATTACTAGCGCACATCTGAGGAGGTTCAGACGTGACAATGACATCGGGACTTTTCCGTGGTGTCATGAAACTCAAAACACTTTGCGTAGCCGGTGCCTTTGCCGAACCGCAAAACTCCCATACACTGCCAACCTTTCCCACTAATGTTTTGGTTCATACCCACATTTTTAAATTTTACGTAGAGGGCGCCTTCGATAAAGCGCTGGATGTCGTCAATCTCAACCGCGACATCGACCTTATCTTCATTGATGCCGATAGCGACTCGTTGCCCGAGATCATCATGTTTATGACCCAGGCGCGAGAAATACGGCCGAAACTACCCATCGTCGTTTTTACCAGCGATGCAGACGACCGCATGCGTTACTTGATGCGTGCCGGAGCGACCTGGCACTTTCTCAAAGATTCTCCGTCGGTTGATAATTTAGTTGCCCAAGTTCAGCAGCATGTCTTTTCGTCTACCAACTGGGAAGAGCTTTTTGAGCAATATGCCAATGAGACGCTCAAGCCGCGCCTGGAACCAGGATTGAGTTATAACGATCTTGAAGCGCTCACCCAAAACCCCGAAGAACGATACATAATCAAGCGACTCTTTGCTGGTAGCGATGTGGTGCAAATTTTTCGTATGGACGAAGGATTTAGTGGCTCCCGCATTTACACTGTCAAGCCTGCTCATCAGCTCAAGCGTATTCTCAAAATTGATGTGGCCGATCGACTTGAAGCCGTACAAGAAAAGCAAGAGCGGCTCATTCAACCCCGTTTGAACCGACAGGTAGGACAAATTCAGGGCAAGCTGATTCGGGGCGAGCATTTGGCCGGGACCTGCTACACGCTTGCTGGCTCCAACAAAGATGCCATCACGCTGACCCAATTCCTGCGTGACCAAAACCGCGTGCGCAAAGAACTCATTGACAAAGTTCTGGGCCAACTGCGCCACAGTCTGGATCAACTGTATGCGGGAAGTTCTGATACAGAACTGCGCTACTGGGCTCCGCTTTACGGCCGTGTATTGCCGCCTTGCCTAACGCTTGACGAAGCGGTTCTCATCGATCCCAACGACAGCGAAGCTGATTTTATGATTTCTGCCGATGAGCTGACAACGCTTTCGGCCGTGCCGGGGAATCCGGCGTTGCGTGGCATCCATGAATCAGCCCGCGCTGGTGAATCACCCACCGTTATCTTAAGAGGATTTGAGGTAGCTGAACTGGATACTCAGGAAGGGGTGCTTTACGTTCATGATGATTTGATCTCGCGCTACCCCATCTCTAATTTGCTGAAAGATAAAAATCACCCCATTTTGCGCTTCAAAATTCGCCTGCAAGAATCGCAGCGACAAATGTTGACCCATCCTGTTTTCCGACGGGGCAAGCGGATAAGCGTCCGGGGGCACGTGGTAGCAACAGAAGAGACAATTTTAGCGGAAAGTATTGCGTCCATTACTGGCAGCCCATTTGATTATGAAAATGATTCATTTGAGTTCGCCTCAGGCCGCTTTTTGTCACCGATTACCAATGTGCGTTACTTGCTCTGGGAAATTGGGCGCGAAGATATGATTGTGCCTATCCCGCAGGTGTCTCCCGTGGTGCATGGCGACCTCAACACCAGCAATATTTTGGTCGAAGTAAGTGATGAGATGCCGGTCTGGTTCATTGACTTTTCGGATGCCAGACCGGGGCATGTCTATTTTGATTTGGCCAAGCTGGAGGTAGAGTTTCGAACCCATATTTTGTACCGTTTGTATAAAGAGATGGTAGATGAAGGGTTGTGGGATGAAAACACCGCGACACAGTTTGCTCTACTGGTAGAAAACGTGCTGCTACAAACAGCCGAACATACTTTTGAAGATTTCTTGGCCAGCTTGCGCGATTTCCAGCCGGAATGGTACGACAATCTGTATACGCATTTTCCGATGTATTCAGAAAACTTACTTTACTTCCTGTTTTCTCTGCGTCAGATTGCCGAAACGTACAGCCCGGAGCGCTTTAAGTATCATTTCCCGGTAGCGGTCTTCTTCCACAGCGTGGCAGCGTTAAAATTTAAGGGATTAGACAGCGCGCCCTGGGCCAAGCGGCTGGCGCTGTGTTGTGCCTTGGTTTCTGGTAAACAGGCAATTGAAGGTGGAGAACGGCCGTCGGAACTAACTGAAGTGCTTAGCAACCTGCGCCAGCAGAGTTCCTTTGCGGCCATCACCATTGGCAGCGGTGAAGATCGCAAGTATCTGCTTCAATGGAACAGCAACTGGGGTATGTTTAACCTGATTGGCGGTAAGGTGGATAACCATAAAGGTGACAGAAACTCCTTTGCCAGAGCCATTCAGCGGGAGCTGCACGAAGAGCTGGGCATCCGCAATCCCAAAGATTATCGCATTGTGCATGAATTTAAGCCTGTCCAAAAGCGGCAGTTCTCCCGTCGTGAATATGTTTTCAAGGATTATGAGTTCCGCATTTTTCAAATTGAAATGCTGCCGCGCCATCCGCTTACCCGAGAGGAGTTCGATTGGTACGCTCAGCGTTTCTCGGAAGATCGGGAAAACATCCTGGTTTCTCGGGCCGAAATTGAGCGCCTGCGAACGGTTGACAACCGGCCCATTTCTGAGACGACACGGATGATTTTGCAGGAGCTGGGCGAAATCACGTCGTCTGGTGGGTCAGATTTACTGGCGGCACTTGAATTTGAGCCAGAAAGCGAAGATGTCGTGGTCAGCCGCGGACGCGCCAATGTCATCGGCCGTCTGGTCAACCCGCTGTTTGGCAATCTGGTCGAAAATGTCACCCTGGAAATATTACCCTCTAATGGGTATGAGACTGAGCGGGATTCGGCCGTTTTGCAGATGGGAACCATGGATGCAGGACAGGATGCCGCTGTTTCAATTTGGTTGCAACCTCGCGAAAAACAGACCAATCTCACGATTCGGGCTACGTATTACGATGTGCGCGGCCATGAATACCGTCAGCTTATCGAGACCCCTCTTAACTTCCAGGCGCAAGAGCGTTCCATGTTCCACATTGATAATCCCTACGTCGTGGGTAAACCACTAACGCCAGCCTCTGAAGAGCTGTATAAAGGGCGCGAAGATGTGTTCATGTGGATCGAGGAAAATTTGTTGGGCAAGACCCAGCCCCATACCTTAATTTTGTATGGTCAACGCCGCATGGGTAAAACCTCTACCCTGTATCAGTTGGTGGGCGGCAAGCGCGGCCAAACGATTCGGGAATATCCTGGATACCCAATTTACCCGGTTTATATTGATTTGCAGCGGTTGGCAGGCTGTGAAATGCCAGAATTTTTTGCTCGCTTTAGCCAACATATCATACGTAATCTGCATAAGCGTGGCATCGAGATTGCGCCGCGCGAAAATTGGTCGTCCAACGGCACGCTGTTCAGCGAGTTCGATGACTTTCTGGATAAAATTGAGGAAACATTGCCAGAAAATGGGCTGTTGGTACTCATTATTGATGAATTAGAGCAGCTGCAGGAAAGTGTAGAACGCGGACGCCTCTCGTCCGATATTTTCCCTTACTTGCGCTCCTTAATGCAGCATCGAACGCGGATCACCTTTATTTTGGCTGGCACTAATCAGCTGGTTGAGGATTACTGGAGCATTATTTTCCATGTAGGCATTAGTCGGGAAATTGATTCATTAAGCCGTGAAGAGACTGAGACGCTGATTCGGGAGCCGGTAGCTCCGATGATTCAATATGATGATTTGGCCGTGGATCGCATTTGGCTAACAACGCGCGGGCACCCGTACTTTAGCCAGCTAATTTGCCATCGCTTAGTTAGCTCGACAAATCTGCAGGGGCGGCGCAGCAAGCTGATTACAATTGGCGACGTGCGTGAGACGATTAACATGGTTATTGAAGAAGACGATAGTCATTTACAGCATCTTTGGAATGAGAGTACGGCCGTTGAGCGATTTGTGATGGCGTCATTGGCCGGAACCCACGACATTGGTGAGGAAAATGTTTCACGTACCGAGATTTCGTCACGGTTGCGGGAAACAAGTCACTCTGAAGAAGCAATTAATATGGCCCTAAAACAGCTGGAAGTACGGCGCTTGTTGACACGTGTACCGGTTGAAAGACAAATTCAACGACGCCTGGCACAACCTAACGGTTGGGAACCCACCCTGATCAGTAAAGATTATGCCTATGCTATCTCCTTTGATTTGCTGCGGCGCTGGGTGGCCCATAAGCATCCGTTGGGATCACTTTTATCTACGACGTAGGCAGTGACTTTTTAGATGGATACGGGAAAGTTCTTTAAATGCAATACAGAAGGATTCTGCCGTTTTCCCTGAGTAAACGGCAGAGAAATGTCGTCTAGTTTGTCAAAATAATTTTTGCGGTTTACCTAAACCTATTATTGGTGGAGCTGTAGTTTTATGTCTTACATAGTTGGACACCCTATTAAACACCCGGCTGATTTTTACGGCCGTCATGAACAGATCACTCGCTTCTTTGAAATTATTGGCGGGCGCCAGGCACAATCGGTCAGTGTGCTAGGCGTGCGCCGCGCCGGGAAGACCTCTTTTTTGCAGTACGTGGCCCATCCCGCAACCATGGCGCACTATCTGCCGAATAATGAAGAATATACGATGGTGTACCTCGATATGTCTTCATGCAAAACGCCATCGGACTTCTATTATCGGCTTTTGCAAAGGCTTAAAGTAAGTATGGGCAAGGGGAAAACCGACTTCTTGTGGAAGGAATCTCCCCTGGGCCAAACCAAGCTTTACGATATCGAATCCTATTTGTGCCAGTTTCCCGATACGCGCATCGTGCTGCTGTTGGATGAATTTGATCATTTGCGCACAGAATCGTTTACACAGGATTTTTTGACAGAACTACGGGCAATGACCGGGGTGCTAGAGTATGATCTGGCCTGCGTGACCGCCTCTTATTGGGATTTGTACACCTTGGGAACTCGGCTTGGCTTGCCACCTACCTCTCCGTTTTACAATATTTTCTATCCGACACCCATTTACATGTCCGCTCTGGAGTTAACGGAAGCAACAGCGCTCATTGACACGCCTGCCGCCAAGGGGGGCGTGTCGTTTAACGAAGACGAGTTGCGTGAGATTCAGGAGTTGGCGGGGTCACTTCCATTTTTTGTGCAGGCCACAGCGGCCAAGTGGTTTCGGCATAAGCGGGCGGGCAATGACCTGAATCGGGAAGATGGCAGGCGGCAGTTGGCTGCTGACCTGGCTCCCTACTTTGACCAATGGTGGCATAATTTTAGCGGCAATGAACGTGAGGTTTTATTGGCGCTGGGTGGCGATAGGCGGTTGGCTGACCTGGCCTTCCCGCCGATTGAGCTTGAAGCCATTGTGCGGCGCTTGCGTGGCTATGGTTTGGTATATCAGGCAGATACGGAGGTACGTATTAACGGCCGTATCTTCCAAACCTGGATTCGCCAATACGCCGAACTGCAATCTGCGGCTCCCATCTCGGTCTCTCCCATCTCCGGGGCCGACCTAGCGCGTATTCGCCATACCTTGGTTGATTCCTTTGATTTGGAGGAGCTGCGAACGCTTTGTTTTGACTTAGGCATGGATTTTGAATCGCTGCCTGGGCAAAGCAAACCGGCCAAAGCTCGGGAAATGGTAAATTACTGGCGCAACCGACGCGATCTGTCCACGTTGACCAAAGCGATTCGTATAGAACGCGGCGATATTATTTAGGGACAATTCGTCGTTGTACTGATCAAGAATGCCAGACGAGGAACGCCTTGTCTGGCATTTTTATTTGCCTAGGATGATGGTTTCTTGATTCTGCCATCGCCCCCCACTATAATGCAGTCACTCACAAGAATAAGACAATCGATGCGGCGGGACGGCCGTATTTTAAGGACGAGTTATATGATTGCAATTTATCGGACAGATGGTGAATGGGTGGCCGTGTTTACCAACGGACATATGTTTAATGTAGATGGGGAGTGGATTGGCTTCTGTGTCGGTCGAGATGTCTATGATACCGGTGGCCTTTACCTGGGTTTTCTAAGTGACGACAAGCGGCTGCTGCGCAAGCGAACGCGCCCGACCGATAAATTGCGGCTGGAGCCACCGCCTCGGCCGGAACGGCCGAGATTGCCTGCCACGATGCCTTTAGCGCCTTTGCTGGCATCATTGCCCCACCAAATCATTGATATGTTTGAAGAATACCCTGAACGACTTATCTATGTTTCTGAAACGCGCCCCGACATGGAGTAATCACTACATTGCATGTAAAAACTGAAGCGGCAATTTCATCGCCCGTTGAGGTAGGAGGTTCGTCGCAGGTTTAATTGCAAACTATTATGAATAAAATGACCGAAGGAAAACGGCCGTTAGAGTCACAGATAATATTGACTCAGCTAATGGGGCCAACCAATGCAAACACCCTGGGCAACGTCCACGGTGGGCTCATCATGAAGCTGTGTGACGAAGCGGGCGGCATGGCGGCGACCAAACATGCCCGTCACCCGGCCGTCACCGTCACAGTAGATTCGATGAACTTTCACTCCCCGGTACACATTGGCAACCTGATGACGGTGCGTGCCGAAGTAACCTGGGTGGGTCGTACGTCAATGGAAACGCGTGTTGTGGTGACGGCCGAAAACGTTATTTCTGGCGAAGTGACCCACACCAACACGGCCTATTTTGTCTATGTGGCGTTAGATGAAAACGGCCGTCCTGTCCCGGTGCCCCCACTCATTCTCGACACGGATGAGGAGAAGGCGCGCTTCGAGCGTGCTGCTCAGCGGCAGGCCTTTCGCCTGCAGCGCCGCCA
>CBDUOF010000174.1:0-10627 GCA_965368765.1 uncultured Anaerolineae bacterium
CTACGGAAAAGAGCCTGAGTGAGCTGGAAGACAAAGTTGCTGAAGGTGAAAAGAGCCGTATTGAAGGCATGATTGCCGAGCTAAAAACGGCCGTTTCCACCGAAGACACTACCCAGATCAATAGCCTGACCGAACAGCTGCAGCAAGCCAGCCATGCGCTGAGCCAACAGCTGTATCAAAGCCAGGCACAACCAGACGGTCAAGCGCAGCCCGGCAGCAACGGCAGTGCCAATGGCTATACTGGTCAACAAAGCCCGGATGACGTCGTTGAAGGCGAATTCCAGGAGATGTAACAAAGTTTAACTAGTGAAAAGTAAAAAGTGAGCCAGCACGAAGCACTTTTTACTTTTCACGCTATCATTTTTCACTTTAAATTTAGGAAGGGCCAATGGAGTACAAAGATTATTACAGCATCCTCGGCGTGCCCAAAACCGCCAGTCAGGATGAAATCAAAAAAGCATACCGTAAACTGGCCCGGAAATATCACCCAGACTTAAATAAGGATGATCCGCAGGCCGAACAGCGTTTTAAAGACGCCAATGAAGCTAACGAAGTGCTGTCCGATGCTGAAAAGCGGAAGATGTACGATCAGTTTGGCTCTCAGTGGCAGCAGTATCAGCGCGCTGGCGGGCGCCCAGACGACTTTTGGTCGCAATGGGGTGGCGCGGCAGGCGGGCGCGGTCAAACGCGTACCGTTAATCCAGAACAATTTGAGCAGATGTTTGGCGGCAGCGGCTTCTCTGACTTTTTCGAGACGCTGTTTGGACAGCAAGCCAGAACGTCTGGCGGCCAACAAGTAAATTTCAGCGATATTTTCGGCCAGCAAGGGCAATCCATCCGCCGCAGCCGCGATGTAGAGCACATGATCGAGATCTCGCTGGCAGAAGCATTTTACGGGACCAGCCGAACCATTCAATGGGAAAACGGCCGTTCCCTCGAAGCCAAAATCCCTCGGGGGGTGAAGACGGGCTCACGCGTAAGGCTGAAAGGTCAGGGGCAGGATGGTGGCCACCTTTATCTAAGCATCAAAGTGCGGCCAGAGAGCCAGTTTGTGCGCGACGGAGATGATTTAAAGACGGCCGTTGCTGTCGATCTCTACACCGTCCTGTTGGGGGGTCAAATTGACGTGTCAACGATTGACAAAACCGTCAAGCTCACCATCCCTGCCGGGACCGCCAACGGCAAACAGTTCCGTTTGCGCGGCCTGGGGATGCCAAATCTAAAAAAACCAGAGGAACGGGGTAATTTGTACGCCACCATCACTGTGCAGCTGCCCACCAACCTCAGCGAAGAAGAAAAAGAATTATTCCAAAAATTAAGAACACTCCGAGAAACGTGATCCCTATGTAGGGGTGCTCCAACGGAGCATCTCTACAAATCTTGTTTGCGGGGAGGCAACCATGAGATTAGATAAATTTACCCAAAAAGCCCAGGAAGCGGTTCTGGAAGCCCAGAACCTAGCCCAGGGTTACAACCATCCGGCCATAGAGCCGGAACATCTGTTGAGCGTCCTTGTTACGCAAGATGGCGGCGTCGTGCCGTCATTGCTCAAGCGGATTGGCACAGATGGCAGCTTGCTCCAAGACAGTTTGCAGCAAGCGCTGGGGCGACTGCCGCGCGCCACGGGCAGCAGTGTCCAGGTCGGCATCAGCCGCAGCATGAACGCCATCGTCGAAGAAGCCCAAAGTATCGCCGACAATATGAAAGACGATTACGTCTCGACTGAGCATTTGCTGATGGCGATGGCACAGCCCAAAGCGGGCAGCGTACGCGAGCTGCTAGCCCGCCATGGCATCGACTACAACAGCATCATGCAAGCATTGGCCGCGGTCCGCGGTTCGCAGCGAGTCACTAGCCAAAATCCAGAAGCGCAATACGAAGCGTTGGTGAAATACGGCCGTAACCTCACCGAAGAAGCCCGCAAGGGCAAACTCGATCCCGTTATTGGCCGCGACGAAGAAATCCGGCGCGTCATTCAGATATTGAGCCGCCGCACCAAAAATAATCCGGTGCTCATCGGTGAACCGGGGGTGGGCAAAACCGCCATCGCCGAAGGGCTGGCTCAGCGCATTGTGCGTGGCGATGTCCCGCTGGGTCTGAAAGAAAAGCGGCTTGTTGCCCTCGACTTAGGGGCATTGGTAGCCGGCGCAAAATTCCGCGGCGAATTTGAAGAGCGGCTCAAAGCCGTTCTCAAAGAGATTCAGGAAGCGGAAGGAGAGATCATTCTCTTCATAGATGAAATGCACACGCTGGTAGGCGCTGGCGCAGCCGAAGGCAGCATGGACGCCAGCAACATGCTTAAGCCGCTGCTGGCCCGTGGTGAACTGCACGCCATCGGCGCAACCACGCTGGACGAGTTCCGCAAGTACATTGAAAAAGATGCCGCGCTGGAACGGCGCTTCCAGCCGGTGTTTGTCGGTGAGCCGAGCGTGGAAGACACCATCTCCATTTTGCGCGGCCTGAAGGAACGGTACGAAGTGCATCATGGTGTACGTATCACCGACGGGGCGACGATTGCCGCCGCCACGTTGAGCAATCGCTACATTACCGACCGCTTCTTGCCGGACAAGGCCATCGACCTGGTGGATGAAGCTGCCAGCCGCCTGCGCATGGAAATTGACAGCAAGCCAGCTGAGCTGGATGTAGTGGATCGTGACATCATGCAGCTGGAAATTGAGCGCGAGGCGTTGAAAAAGGAAAAAGACAAGGCCAGTAAAGAGCGCCTGAGCAAGCTGGAAGAAGAGCTGGCCAACTTGAAAGAGCACAGCACCCAACTGACCGCCCGCTGGCAAGCGGAAAAAGAAGCCATCGAACGCATCCAGTCGGTTAAAGAAGAAATCGACCAAATGAACGTGCAAATTGAACAGGCGCAGCGGGCGATGGATTATCAGAAGGCGGCGGAACTACAATACGGCCGTCTGCATGAATTAGAAAAATCGCTTCAACAGGCCAGCGACAAGCTCAGCACCATGCAGCAAGATGGCGCGATGCTCAAAGAAGAGGTTGGCGCAGAAGAGATCGCCCAGATTGTGGCCAAATGGACCGGTATTCCGGTGAGCAAGCTGCTGGAAGGCGAAGTAGAGAAGCTCGTCTTAATGGAAGATCGTTTGCATGATCGTGTGGTGGGCCAGGATGAAGCGATTCGGGCTGTGTCTGCCGCGGTCCGCCGCAGTCGGTCCGGTCTGCAAGACCCCAATCGCCCCATCGGCAGCTTTATCTTCCTGGGGCCAACTGGTGTGGGTAAAACGGAGCTGGCGCGTGCTTTGGCGACCTTCCTCTTTGACGATGAGCGCAGCATGGTTCGCATCGACATGAGCGAGTACCAGGAGCGGCACACCGTCGCCCGGCTCCTTGGCGCACCTCCTGGCTATGTCGGCTATGACGAAGGCGGCCAACTCACAGAAGCGGTGCGAAGACGGCCGTATTCCGTCGTGCTCTTCGATGAAATCGAGAAGGCCCATCCAGAGGTGTTTAACGTTTTCTTGCAGGTTTTGGAAGACGGCCGTCTCACCGATGGCCAGGGTCGCACCGTTGATTTCCGCAACACGGTTATCATCATGACCAGCAACATCGGCAGCCAATACATTTTGGACACCAGCGACGAAGCGATCATGGAAGAACGGGTGATGGCAGCACTGCGCGACCATTTCCGCCCTGAGTTTTTAAACCGGGTCGATGAAATCGTCCTATTCCACCGCCTCAGCCGGGAAGAATTGCGCGAGATTGCCCAGATTCAGCTAAACCAGATGCGCGATATGCTGGACAGACGCGGTATTACCGTCGTTCTGACGCCTGCCGCCACCGACCAGATTATCGAAGAGGGCTATGATCCGGTATATGGGGCACGCCCACTTAAGCGGGTAATCCAGCGCCAAATCATCGATCCGCTGGCGATCAGGCTCATCCAGGGAGACATTCATGATGGTGATCACGTCTCGGTAGATGTGAAGCACGGGGAGCTGGATTTTGCAGTGGTGGAAACGGCCGTACCGACAGCTCACTAAACACACGAGCGTCTAAAAAACCACAAATGTAAAACGGCTAACACCGCACGGTGTCAGCCGTTTACGTTTCTCTAGCTGGCGTCAGGGAGACAGGGGGTTGGCGTATGGTTCCAGTCCATTTCCAACGCAGCAAATTACGTACACTGCAAGTATGGAAATGAAAGTTAACCTCTCCCTGAAACGCATATCCTTTTCGCATCTGCTGCAAACCGCCGTGGAAAAGGCAAATCTGCTGCTAAGGGCAGATGCGTCGGCCCACAATCAGGCGCTGGGGTTTGCCGTGGGCACATTCATCAGTCTGCTGCCAACGCCAGGCTTTAACTTTGCCCTGGCACTGTTGCTGGCCAGTTGGTTCCGGCTGCACCGCGCAACGGTGCTGGTTTCTTTGGCCGTATGGAATGTATTTGTGACGGCACCATTCTTTGCCCTAAGCTATCGTCTGGGCAACTGGTTGTTTCCAGCCCCTGCCACCGCTTCCGTTACAGCCCAATGGCAGGCACAGGTGACATCGTTTGTGCAAGGGTTTTTGGTTGGCAACCTGATTATTGCAGGCGCGGTAACGGCCGTTTCCTATACTCTCGTTCTGCTGATTGTCTGGGTACTACGCGAAAAGCGAAGCAAATCAGCTACTTCCGCTTCGTCGCCCCGGTAATCACCAGTAAGAGCACCGACCCAACGACCGCCACCAGGAAACTGCGCCAGTCAAAGGTAAAGTTAAACGATTCACCAGTAATAAACTGCATTATCAAGCCACCTAAAAACGCGCCAACCACGCCAATAACAATATTGTATAAGCAGCCGGAACGCTTGCTGCCAGCAATCATGCCAGCCACGCCACCAGCCAATGCACCAAAAATAATCCAAGCTAATATACCCATTTTTCTCTCCCTTGTTCAGAAAACTTTTATCTATCAACTATAGCCCTCTACGTAAAACAGCATGACTTTGTTTTTTAATTCACCGCTCGTTGCCCAATGTGACCCCATGAACCGTAATGCCCCTGGTGCGGACAGATTCGTCATCACCTTAGGCAAATATCACCTGGCGACTTAACTTATGTTGTAAGTAATCCCAGATAATATTACTAAGTAAGGTAGCGCCGCACAACCTCCTCTCCCAAGGTTGTTTGATGCTCAGGATACAGCTTCATTTGTATGCGGCGCTACCGTTTTCACAATCCGCCGCAACTGCTGTCAGATGTTTCGTAAGAAATTGACTTTATCTTCCTAACTAACTTCTTCACGCTTAATTGAAGCTTATTCTGCTCCAGACGCCGTGCCTAACAGCACGGCGTCTCTCCTTTTATAGACCTCCTTCTAAATGCAGCTAAATTGATTGATTAGACCCGTTAGCCTGGGGCTTGTAACGGCCGTTGCAGTTGTCATTTAGAACGAGTGACTTTTGTTACTGCGCTCAATGGGCCCTATCGTTGTACTATGTTAACAGTTGACCTAGTTTCTAACTTTCCCGCAGCATGGTCATACTGAAAACAACAATTCAAACGCATACTTAAGCGTTTATAGGAGCTGTTTCAATGAAAAAAGAGCTGGTTCGCAACTGGATGACCGAAGATGTGATCACAGTCAAACCCCAAACCACTTTACCAGAAGCCCACCAAATCATGATGGACGAAGAGATTCGTCGCTTACCGGTTTTGGATGATCACAATCATCTGGTTGGCATTGTTACATTAGGCGATGTCCGCGGCGCACAACCATCTCCAGCAACATCGCTAAGCATTTGGGAACTAAACTATTTACTTTCCAGCCTGACCATTCAGAAGATCATGACGCCTGAGCCAATCACGATTACGGCAGATGCCACGATTGGCGAGGCGGCTCGTACCATGCTTGAACATCGCCTGAGTGGCCTGCCCGTTGTGGAAAAAGACGGAAAGTTAGCAGGAATCATCACTGAGTCAGATATTTTTAGCATGGTCGTGGTTCATGAGTGGAGCGAAGACGAAGCTGAACCTGCATGATGCCGCCTATGGCAGTACATCCTCAACTCCTTACGCGTAGTGGCTTAATTATATAAGGGCGGCTCAGACACCAACCTGCGTTTTGTCAAGCACGCAAGTGGCTCAGTAGCTGCAAGCAAGCTGTGGGAAACACGGCCGTTTTCAGGTACCGTTTCTCACCTATGGGTAAACGAATCTTGCGGCACTTAGGTGCTGCTACCTTACTTCTGTTTCTCTGCCTTTTGGCCTTTGTTCACAGTCGGGCACGACGTCTGGTTATGCCTCCCAGAACCTTCACCCAACAAACCCCATCCGATTATGACATTACAGCCTGGCACGATGTCAGCTTTGACACCAACGACGGCCTGAAACTATCTGCCTGGTATATCCCACCCCGCGTCGATGTGGGAGCAGCCGTGATTTTTGTACATGGCCTGGGCAGCAATCGGGGCTCCCTTCTCAATCAGGCTGCCATGCTGGCAGAACAAGGCTATGGCGCGGTGTTGTTCGACTTGCGGGCACATGGCCATAGCGAAGGGCACAAAAGTAGTTGGGGGGTCACTGAGGTGAAGGACGTGGAAGCAGCACTTGCTTTTCTACAGACCCAGCCTGCGGTTGACCCGGGCAAGATTAGCCTTATTGGGCATTCAATGGGCGGGGCAATCGCCATCCGGGCAGCGGCCCTGCACCCAGAAATCCAGCGGGTTGTCGCTGAAAGTGTTTACACGAATTTCGACGATAACCAGGCGCGGCTGACGGTTTCCTTTGCCCGATTGCCGGCGTGGACAGCCCCCCTGATCATGCGCTGGGCGGAATGGATTGCTGGCGTAGACAGTAGCCAGTTGGCCCCGCTGCAGGAGGTCGCATCGTTGGCGCCACGTCCCGTCTTGTTTATTCAGGGCGGGCGAGACAAGACGGTGCATGTGAGCAACGGAACGGCTTTGTATAAAACGGCCGTTTCCCCCAAAGATCGACTGCTCATTCCAAATGCTGGACACAATGACTTGTTTGAAACAGATCCAGCGGCGATTAGCGAGCGCTTGCTGCATTTTTTGGCAAAATAGAAAATGGTTCAATCATTAAGATCGAACCATTTTCGTGACTAATATTCAATTGCCAAGTTGCCCAAGTTTATGCTTCTTGCTTGCCAAACTGTTTAGAAAGCTCGACCGCCACAAATACGATCAGGCTGGTTGCCAGAGCGATCAATAAATCGGTCACGGGCAGCGCCTCCGTGGTGAAAAAGCCCTGCAAAAACGGCACGTATATCAGCGCCATCTGCAGTAAAAAGGTAATTGAAACTGCCAGCACCATGAGCCGGTTAGACCAGAAACCAATCTTAAAGATAGAGTCTGTGTTGGAACGGGTAGCCAGCGCATTGCCCATTTGTGCCAGGGTAAGAGTTGTAAAAACCATCGTGCGCCAGGGGCCTTCAGGGTCTTGCAGCCAGTAAATATAGCCTATTCCCAACGAGACTAGACCCATCAAGAAACCTATCCAAATGATCTGCTTGCCCAGGCCACGACTAAAAATGCTTTCCTTAGGGTGAAATGGCGGACGGCTCATAATTCCCCGCTCACCATCTTCGACGGCCAATGCCAAGCCAGGCAAACCATCTGTCACCAGGTTAATCCACAAGATTTGCAGTGGCAAGAGCGGCAGCGGCATGCCCAGGAACGGCCCAATCAGCATGACAAATAGCTCGCCCGTATTACTGGATAGAGTGTATTTGACAAATTTGCGGATGTTGTCAAAAATCTTGCGCCCTTCTTCCACAGCAGCCACAATGGTAGCGAAGTTGTCATCCAGTAAAACCATGTCGGCGGCTTCTTTAGAGACGTCTGTTCCCGTGATGCCCATCGCCACACCAATATCAGCCTTTTTTAACGCTGGGGCATCGTTCACACCATCACCCGTCATGGCGACGATATGCCCTTTGTCCTGCAAGGCTTCGACAATGTTAAGCTTATGTTCTGGCGAAACGCGCGCGTAAACAGATATGTCTTCTACCTGTTCTTCCAACTCCATGAGGCTCATTTTTGCCAGCTCATATCCGGTCAGATAATTTTCCGATTGGGTAATATTTAAATCCTTGGCAATGTTCTGCGCGGTGAGCGGATGATCGCCGGTGATCATGACGGAGCGAATGCCTGCGCGCCCAGCGGTCTCAACGGCCGTTCTTACTTCCGGACGCGGCGGGTCGATCATCCCAACCAGGCCAATCAAAATAGCGTTATTTTCCCGCTCCTCAAGCTTTTCTTCCAAAGGGCGAAAGGCCAATGCCAATACGCGCTGCCCCTCACCTGCCATTTTGGCATTGCCATCCAAAATACGCTTGCGCCATTCATCGTCCAGCGGCTGGAATTCTTGATTTTCACCAGTCCAGATGCGATCAGAAATTTCCAGCAGGCTGTCTACCGCACCTTTGGTGAAGGCCACAAATGGCAGTCCGCTCCAGGGTGCTTCCGTATCATCTGTCTCGACGTTGATTTTGTGGATAGTTGTCATTCGCTTGCGCTCAGATGTAAAAGGGATTTCATCAATTCGCGGCCAACGAGCGTCCAGGTCCTCCTTACGGTAGCCCAGCGTGGCTGCGGCTACCACCAGAGCACCTTCGGTGGGATCCCCAATGGCACGCTCCACGCCATTTTCAGTTTGCAGGATGGCATCATTACACAACGCGCCAGCTTTGAGCAGAAGGCTCTGGGAACGGCGGTAAGGGGCGAGTTCAGGCTTTAGCTCAGCATCAACGATGGCACCTTTGGCATCCCGGACGGTCTCAATGGTTTCGGTATGGTTGGTGACGTCTAGCACCGTGACGGTCATTTTGTTTTCAGTTAGCGTCCCGGTTTTATCTGAACAGATGACGGTGACCGAGCCAAGCGTTTCTACCGCAGGCAGCTTGCGGATAAGGGCATTGCGCTTAAGCATTCGCTGCGAGCCAAGAGCGAGGGTGATGGTAACAACGGCAGGCAAGCCTTCTGGCACAGCGGCAACCGCCATGCTGATGCCCGTCAGAAACAGCACTTCCAAGGTTTCAACCAATGCCTCGTTGGGATCACGAAAGATGAAGCCCGTAATGACCACGAGGGCGACAATGACCAGAGCAACCCAGGCCAGTCGTTTGCCTAAATCATCCAGGCGGCGCTGCAATGGGGTCTGCTCTTGCGACACGCCTTGAATGAGCTCGGCGATGTTGCCCAGCTCTGTTTTCATCCCAGTTTCAGTGATTACGGCCGTTCCCCGGCCATAGGTAATCACGGTACCCATAAAGACCATATTTTTTCGGTCGCCAATGGGAATCTCTTTTTTATCGATGGGGTCGATTAACTTTTCTACCGCTTCAGACTCGCCAGTGAGAGCAGCGTCCTCCACCTTAAGATTGATGCTTTCAATGAGACGGCCGTCTGCTGGAACCAGATTGCCCGCCTCGAGCAGCACCAAATCACCTGGCACCAATTCTCGCGCAGAAATCTCCACCAGCTGACCATCTCGTCGAACCTTAACCGTGGGAACCGCCAACTTTTTGAGGGCTGCAATGGCTTGCTCGGCACGGTATTCTTGAGAGAAGCCAATAGCGGCATTCAAAATAACGATGGCCAAAATGACGATGACATCCTTAAAATCGCCCAAAAAGCCAGAAACAATCGCGGCGATGATGAGAATGATCACCATGGCGTCCCGCAGCTGATCGAGCAAGATAAGCCAGGGACTTTTGGTGCCTTTCTCTACCAGCTCATTTAGGCCAAATTTCGCCAGGCGATTTTTGGCTTCAGCAGCCGTAAGTCCATCAGTAGCATTACTGTTCAGTTCATTTAACGTTGTATCTACATCCTGCTGGAACCAGGTCATAGGAATTTCCTCTCTTTCAATCTTTGGGGCATTTGTACTTAGCGATTGCAGCACAGGCAGTGTTGTTAGAAATAGACGTATTTTCTACCCACGTAATTTGTTTAGGTTGCGCCAGCTATTTTCTGCGGGGTGACATAATTATAGCACAACCCTCGTGCCCTGCTTATAGATTATTACTTTTGGGTAACGGCCGTTTCTCGACCCATTTTCACCTTTTCCAGCGGCAAAGGAGCAGTGCTCTATTTTATACGCTACGCTCGCGAAATGGGCAGAATCTTACGTGCTTCATTCACACTCATTCTTCGATTTATGAGAGGCGATACGCCCAGATAGGATCGTAAATGGAATAAACCAGACCGCGATGATAAGAAACGTGACCGTTTGCGAGAAATCTGAGTCTGCCAACAAGTACGATGAAAGCAGAATGGCACCGGCTGCAATCAGAGAAATGACGATGAGTGATCGGGATGACTTCTTTGCTTTCATGTGTTTTCTCCGTTTCTAAAATGGTTGACGTTAAACTTGAAGTGCCACGATTGTATCACCGGATAAGCGGTATGGTTGCAACGGCCCTAATTTCCCCCCGTAGCCAAGAATTTGCAGCAAAAAAGCCCCTGCAGCGTGCAGAGGCTTTTTTTTAAGTATGTCTTGTTGTGGGCCTAATTAGGCCAGCCCATCTATTGGTCGTTGATGACAATGGCGACATAGTCAGCCAACTTGTCGAACGCTTGCGCCCAACCGCCAGCCCCACCAGAGTCTGCAGGTACACCGGCATGCCGCATCACCATTTTGGTACGCCCGCCAAGGTCTT
>CBDUOF010000175.1:0-10591 GCA_965368765.1 uncultured Anaerolineae bacterium
CAAATCCCGAACAGTTGCTTCACAAAACGGCCGCTGCCGGCGCCATCATCGACAATCAGCTGGTCGCTATCGCCCAAAATTATGCCCTCACCGAAGGGTACGGCGATATTGGTGTTTTCACAGTGCCCCGTTGGCGGGGACACAATTTTGCCACCGTCACTGCGGCAATGGTGGCACAGTGGCTGCTGACAAACGGCCGTCTCCCTGTCTGGAGCTGTGGCGAACGCAACCTGGCCAGTTTGCGCGTGGCGGAGAAGGTGGGCTTTGTCGAAAACGGCCGTCGCGTTTACCTGATCCCGGAGCCTGAGACACACCACAAGCAATGACGAATATCACGTGCAAAACATGATTCCAGTACTTTATTCCTGGCTCTTCTTTTACTATAATCGGCGATAGAATCACTGTAACCATTGGCTGTCACACTGCCTATCATTGTCGCGCTGCCGCATTCGCCATGAGCTTCATAAAGCAAGTCAACACTATGCTCAGGTAAACACAACCACCCAAAAACGGTGCTTGTGTTTTTTTTGCGTGCAATCAGGTAGCATCTGGAGGATTTCATGTCACGTTCCCTGTCCAACGTCGTCCGCATTTTCTTGCTGTTGGGGTTTGTAACGGCCGTTCTCACCCTCTCCGTTCACGCCGCCCCAACCGCACAAGAAGCGCCTCGCCCGCGCTTCAATCTGGAAGATGTTCCCTACCAACCCACAGCCAACAGCGAGCAGCCAACTGCATCTGGCCTATCCGTCACCGCCCCTCAGGCGATCCTCTCCTGGAGCAAAGTTGCCTTTCAATCTTACCGGGATGGCAATTGGAATATTTATGTGGGGAATGATGATGGCAGCGGGCAAACGGCCGTGGCCACTGGCGGCACGTCAGAAATTCAGCCCCACCTTAACCGGGGCAATACCCGAATCGTGTACGCCTCCAACAGTGGTGGTGATTATGAAATTTACACAATGAATACAGACGGTTCTGGCAAAACGGCCGTTACCAACAACAGCAGCAACGATGGCAACCCATCCTGGTCACCCGACGGCAGCAAAATCGTCTTTGAAACCTATCGTCATGGTGAAGCCGACATCTACGTCATGAACGCCGACGGAAGCAATCAGGTACGCCTCACCACCGATGCCGACTTCGACGGCATGCCCACCTGGTCGCCAGATGGCAGCAAAATTGCTTTTTCCTCTCGGCGCACTGGCGGATACCGCATCTATGTTATGAACGCCGACGGCACGGGACAAACCCAGCTCTCCAACCAGCCGTACAGCCTGCACCCCCATTGGTCGCCAGACGGCAGCCAAATCGCCTACGATACAGATAACGACGGCGACGGCTGGCAAGACCTCTGGCGCATGAACGCCGACGGCAGTAGCCAGACTCAAGTATATAACCCATCAGGGCAAACCGACGCCTGGGCTTCGGGCTGGTCTCCCAATAATAGCCGGATTACTTTTACGCTTATCTCTTTTATTCAATATCAAGGCAACTGGTATTGGACAAATGCTTATTTAGATGCCTGGGCAGCCAACACATCAAATATCCGTTTAAGCAGCAACGGATTGGATTGGGATGCCTCTTGGCAAACGGGCGATATTACGCCGCCAGTGTCAGAAATCAATGCGTTGCCTACACAATCCCCCGGCCCAATTCCAGTTAGTTGGTCATTTAGTGATAGCGGGGGGTCATCTGTAGGGAGATTTTCAGTGCAGGTTAAAGTTGGGGACAGCAGTTGGGCAGATTGGTTAACAGAAACCAGCAGCACAAGCGCTGCTTACCCTGGCGTTGGTGGCGAAACTTACGCTTTTCGCGTCCGAGCTCGGGACAATGCGTTCAATTATGAAGCATGGCCAGCAGGCGCAGATTCGTCCACCACGGTCGAAACATTGCCTCCTACCACTACCATTACAGCCTTGCCTGCCTATAGCAGATTCAACAAAGATTTAGTCGTAAGCTGGGGCGGCACAGACGCTGGCCTTTCAGGAATCAAAAATTATGATGTGCAGTATAAAATAGGCACAGATGTCAATTGGGTAAATTGGAAAACGGACACGCTCCAGACAACGGCCGTTCTCAGTGGCGGTGCAGCAGCAGAAACCTACTACTTCCGCGTCCGTGGCACAGATAGAGCCGAAAACACCGAAAGCTGGCCAACAGGAAATGGAGATGCCCAAACCACCTTTTACCGATGGGCCTCTTATGGCCTTGCCTACGACAACACCCATACCCCCATTTCCGGAGCTAGCAGCACAACATCACCAACTGCCGCCAGCATCGTACCCAGCAGCATAGAAGGCAGCTACATCTCTTACGTTTTAAACAACAGCACACTCTATGCTGCAAGCTGGAGCAAACCTGGATATGGTTCGCTGCCTTCAACCAGCTTCCTGCCAGAACCTGATGGCTACAAAGCGTTGGTGTTGCCGCCAGCAGATAACATCATCACAAATTGGGGGTTTGAAACTGGCAGTACCAATCCAGAGTGGAACGCTACCGGGGCTTTACCCCAATCTGTCATAACGACTACTCAAAACAGTGGGGACTATAGTTTGGGCCTGGGTATACCGAATGCCATTTCTGTCTCCAACCTATCTACGTTCGTCGGGGAGTACGTTTGGCCAAGATCAGCTTTTGGGCCGAATGGAGAAGCGGTTCTTCTTTGGCGTGACATAAACGGCGAAGGCCCAAACACACTCTTCAGCGAATTACTGCCTGATGGCAGTTGGTCCTCACCCATCATTATTTCATCTAGCAGCACTCAATTTGCAGGCATAGGCAATGTTTCCTTCAGCAACGATGGCACAATACATGTACTGTTTATCATTGAAGTATTACAAGGCTCTATGCGGAAAGGTGATCTCTATTACACCAGCAGAAGCCCCGCAAAAAGCTGGTCAACACCCACAAGGATTTATACGACCACCAACTCCTTTGGGAACAGCATTGGGTATCCAAACCTGCTTGAATCCAAATCAGGAATTTTGCATCTTGCTTGGCAAGAAAACATCATGACCGACTATTCTACAACTTGTGGCGATGATGTTTTCTATATGCAACGCAGTTTAAGTGGCAGTTGGAGCGCAGCCATTAATGTGTCTCAAACTTGTGGAGTAGGCATTGTTGACAGTATCCACATCTTTGAATTACAAGAAAAGTTGCATGTTCTTTGGATAGCAGATGACGATATTTACCACAAAATCCGAAATGCCAACGGTACCTGGAGTCAATCGCAATACGTTATTTCAATGGGGCAACACACCAGGATAGCCGGAGGTTTTCTAGATAACGACGGCGTTTTACATCTGCTTGTAGCCGCAGTTTTTAAAGATTATGGTTATTACCTAAATTATCGGGGAGCTTGGTCCCAAGGAGTACAACTCCCCACCAATAGTTCAGCCCAAATGGCAGGGGACAATGAGGGTAACCTTCATATTGGCTGGCGGCACGACGATACTTCAGAGATATTCTATATGAAGCGATCCCCTGACGCAGTTTGGCATGAACCACAAATGTTAGCTGACAGCTCAGTCTTTGGACGTGTAGATCTAGCAGCAGAACCAGACGGCAAGGTTCATATGTTTTGGACCGCAACACCCGATGGGAACAATGACATCTTATATTCCTGGAAAGATATAAATGATGTATGGACTGTTCCCAAAAATCTATCTAATACGGTTGACCAGTCTAGCATAGCGCAAGTTGGGGTAGATATTTTGGGGAATTACCATCTTATTATTTCCGAATATGATGGTAATTCCTATCCAAAATATTTCTATTATGGCCCAGAATATGCTTTATCGGAAAGCAGTGGGTCTATATCCCAAGAAATTGTACTTTTGCCAAACTTAGCAAACCCAATCCTTTCTTTCATGTATCAATTAGGCGGTATTGGACCAAATGGGGCTTCAGAATTGGTCGTCAAACTGAATAATAGCGGCATTGAAGAAACAGTTTTTTCAACCAAAAACAGTACGCCGGGCTGGGTACATCAATGGATTGATCTATCAGCTTGGGCAAATGAGACCGTGACTTTAACTTTTGAACTTACTCAAGCTGCTAACAGTCCTACAGCATGGGCCTATCTGGATGAGATTTCGCTAGGGTCTACGTTTACTGATGTTTGGGTTGACGTGGAGAGCGTCAACGCTGGCATTGGTGAAATCGTACCCGTTACGCTTTCATACGGTAATCGTGGCGGGGCGGTGGCAGAGAATATAGAAATTTCACTTTCACTGCCAGCAAACCTAGCCTTTGTCGGTTCAGATGTCGGATCGGTTAATGCGACAACACCCACTTGGCAAGTTGGTAGCCTGCCAGCCAAAAGCGATATACAAACAATTGTTGTCTATGTTCGCGTAAAACAAACTGCACCTTCTTTCACCAATTTGTCAACTAGCGTGACAATTGAAACAAGCTCCAACGAGTTAGAAACTGCAAACAATACGGCAACAGGCACGTTGTTCACAGGGAAATACGTTTATCTGCCCATTATGCAAAAATAAATTAGCTCTTTTACGGGCAGCTAGATAAGATCAAACGGCCGTTCTCCCCACGAACGGCCGTTTTATTTACACATGACCCTACTTCGTTTATGCTAATGGTATGACCACCTTCATTCAATATTGCGACAAAGCAAAAATGCGCCACGACTTTAGCGACCAGATTCAGGTGCGCTACCCGCATCCCACAGGGGAAAACTTCGACACCTGGATCAGCGGTGAAGAGGTACTGAGCCGACTCAAAACAATCTCGCGCGAACAACTCATCCACAGCTTTAGCCGGATGAACTGGGCCGAAGCCAAAACCGCCCTCCAGCGCGAATTGGATGAAGGGAAAGACAAAGCGCGGCGTGGCTTTAAGGATCGGCTGGCCGACATGGTGGAAGACAGCGTGGGCAGCCACATTTTTGGCAGCACACTGGCAGACAACATTCGCGGCGTAGATAGCAATGAAGACCCCCGCGCCAAAGAAAAGGGGATGTGGCAGCAGCGGCTGCAAAACGACGCCTTTCGTGCTATTGTCCTGGAGTTGGCCTGGATCAATCTGGAAGGCACCTTCCCGGATGAGCCGAAGGCCGAGCCAGATGATTGGACGTAGCGATTGACGATTTTGGATTGACGATTTACGGGCGAAGCGTCGCGGAGCGACATTGGGATTTTGAGTGGGAGCCGGGGCTAATTTGGCCTCGGCTTTTTTGTTGGAGGTGGCTGATGCGTAATTGGTTTGTTTCGGTTCAGGGGGTGGTGGGTACGGCCGTCTTCCTCACCCTCATTGCCGCCCTGGAAAACAGTATTTTACCCTGGTCGCCCTTTTTTGTAGTCCAGGCATTGCTGGCCTTGGCCATCCCGCTGGCTTTGGGCACCTACCGCTTTGGCAGTCTGCGGGCAGTGCGCTGGTGGCATTGGCTGGCAGGCATTGCGGCCGGACTGCTGATTCAGGTGGTGGGCGGGTTATTTTTAGGGCTGCTGCTGCCTCAATTATTTGGAATGCCCGGGGAAATTGGGGCAGCATTGTTAACCATGTACGAAACGGCCGCAACCCGGCTCAACAGCGATCCCCAAACCATCCAAACCGCCTACATGCTCATGATCTTCCTCTGGGCAGCGTTTGGCGAAGAGCTGTTTTACCGAGGCTACATGCACGGAACGCTGGAAAAAAGCTGGGGATTTCGTCGTGCGATGCTCGTTTCTGCTGGCTTTTTTGCGCTGCGCCATGCCACCCAACTGCTGCTGCTGTGGCCCAATTACCCCCTTATCGCCGCCCTGGCCTGGATGCTTTTCAGCTTTGCCGTCGGCTGTTTGATGAGCTATCTTTACAAACGAACCAACAGCCTCATCCTACCCATCTTCATCCATTTTGTACTGAACGCCATTCCGCTGCTGGGATAATTTCGAAGCAACTTCTTTTGACGGGCAGTCACTAAGGTAAAACGGAGACGTATGCACCAGCTAACCCAACAACTGCGTCAACTTACTAACAAGCTATTCCCCAATCTCACAGACCAAACTGCTACCAGACAAGAAATGGCCTACTTGTCTATGACCTATTCTTATTTCTTGTTCCCCTTTTTGATTGCGGGGACGGTATGGTTATGGGTAGTTACAGATTGGTCGGTATTGGCAAACAATTGGGGCATTTTGCTCTTTTTGCTGCTGCTAATTTCGCAGATTGATCAACGGCCGTTTATTCTCCCCGTTTCACTCTCCGACACGCTTACCCTTCCCTTTTCCACCTCACTTTCCAACTTGTTAAGCATGGTGCTGTTACTTATTTTTGGCCCCAGCGCCTTGTGGATTATTTGGGTGGTGGGCTTGGGAATAAGTATACAGACAGCCTGGCGAGACGGCCGTCAGCAAAACCTGCCTTATCTCTTTGCCCTCAACAGCTTTATCCAAATGAGCGGAACCACCACATTTTTTCTTTTGGTCACTGGCATCGTCTTTACAGCAACGGGTGGCACATATCCCTTCCAGGCAGACAGTTTGGCCGACTGGCTACCTGCGGTGTGGGCCATTTTGTCGCTCTCGGTAACACCGGTCATTGTTTATTATTTGCCTACCTGGAGCATTACCATCCAAAGTGGGCAGCCATTAAACAAACAAACCTTTTTTCAACTCATCGGGGGCGGCATCTTGCTGTCGCTGCTAACGGTCCCATTTGCTATACCGTTGGCGCTGGTTTACGATGCCCAAAATCTGGCGCTTTTCATCTCGCTCTGCCTTGCCGTCGCGTCCACCAACATGCTGGCTTACTTTTTAAGCCAGTTTAATATGCTGACGCAGATCCGCAGCAAGGAGCTGCGCACGCTAGAAAACCTCGGTGAAGCACTCATCACCGCCCCCGCTGATGGCTCAACATTGAAAGAATCTCTGGAGCAACATCTGGCCAACCTGTTCCCAAACGATCATTTAGTGGTGCATTTGTTTGATGAACTGCCTGATGGCAAACTCCCCGTCTGGCCCACATTTACGCTGCAAACGGCTGTAAATTGGCCACCCGTCCCCGCAGAATTATGGCAGCGCATTCGTGACGCCAAAGAATCGACTCTGGTCGATCGAAATGTGCGGCTCCCTGGACAAAAAGCACCGTCAGGACATCGGCTATTGGTGAAAATTTTAATTTCAGGTGAAAAGGAGGCGGTGCATTGCGTGGGAGCACTTTATTTACAGCGTACACCATCACGACGTGTGCCCAACCAGGTGCTGCCAACGCTGCAAGAGCTGGCCAGCCAGATTGGTTCGGCACTTTATCGGGCGCAAACGCACCAGGAAACATTGCAACGGCAAAAGATGGCTCAGGAGTTGGCCTTTGCCGGACGCATCCAACAAAGCTTTTTGCCCAATGAGATTCCCCAGCACCCAAACTGGGATTTTGCCGCCACGCTTATTCCAGCACGGCAAACCTCAGGAGATTTTTATGATTTTGTACCACTGGGGAACGGCCGTTTAGGGCTTGTTGTGGCGGATGTGGCAGACAAAGGCACTGGCGCCGCACTTTACATGGCACTCAGCCGTACGCTGATCCGCACCTACGCCATGCAGTTCCCCGATGAGCCAGGCAGGGCGCTGCAGCTGGCCAACGAGCGTATTCTGCTGGATACAGAAACCGATCAATTTGTGACAGTTTTTTATGGCGTACTGGAACTAGAAAACGGCCGTTTCACCTACGCGAACGCCGGACACAACCCCACTTACCATCTCCATGGTGAAGTGCAAAGCCTCAGCAAAACTGGCATTCCCCTGGGGATGTTTGATGGGATGGCCTGGCAGCAAGCAACCATACAAATTGACCAGGGGGATAGCTTAATTCTCTACAGCGATGGCGTACCGGAAGCCCAAAACAACCAGCAAGAAGAGTTTGGCGAAGACCGAATGTTGACCATTGCCCAGCAACACACGCAGGCCGCCGCTATTGCCCGCCAAGATGCCATTACAGACGCGGTCACAGCCTTTGTCGATGGCGCACCACAATTCGACGATATTACCCTGATGGTCGCGACGAGAGTAAAGTAGGGCCATGGTTGGCCATGCCTACTGAAAAGTCAGAGATTTAGCAGCCTTCGTCATACCACGCAGCTACGGTTAAAAGGTGGACACAATCTCAGCCATCTACGAGCTGCGTGAACCTGTCAATGTCTGCCCTTAATACATCCAGACTGGCTTCCCAGAAATCAATTGTGCGAATATCGATGCCAAAGCGAGCCGCCAACTCAGCTGCATTGGACATACCGGTCATCGAAAGCAGTTCATCATATCCTGTTTTGAACGGCTCCGGATCGGCTTGGTATTGTGCATACAGCCCCAAGCCAAACAACAGCCCAAAGGTATAGGGGAAATTATAAAATGTGGCGGCATAGTAATGCGGGACATAAGCCCAGCGGTAGGGGTGAATCGCGCCCTCTTCCAAGGCATCGCCCAGTGAAGCGAGCTGCGTTTCGGTATCCAGGGCACAAAGCTCTTCCACAGAAAGCTCCCGCTCTTTGCGCTTCTCAAACAGCTGTTCCTCAAACATAAAGTTGCTGCTTGCCCCCAACACGACGCGGGTGGCATATTCCAGCACCCCGTCGATGATGATGAGCTGGTCTTGGCGATCGGCCGTTTTTAATGCGGCATGTTCCACAATTTTTTGGCAGAAAGTACTGGCCGTCTCCGCCAGGGTCATGGGCAACTCTCGCTGAAGCGGTGTGCGCTCCGCGAGACAAAGGTTGTGGTAAGCGTGGCCCAGCTCATGTGCCAGCGTGCTCACGCCAGAAAAGCCCGGCTCATAATTCGTCAATATGCGAGATTCATCCCGGCGCAGCCCCATACAAAATGCGCCCCCTCGCTTTCCGTCACGGGGTTCCGCATCAATCCAGTTTTCACTAAAGGCGCGATCGGCCAGGCGGCGCATTTTGGGTGAGTAGGTGCCAAATTGCGTCATAACAAACTCGGTCGCATCGCTGTATGCCCAGCTTTGTTCCCCCTGACCCAAAGGCACAAGCCGATCATACCAGGCCAGCTTTGGCAGCTTCAGCGCGCGTGCACGAGCTTTTAGGTAGCGTTGAAAGTCGGGAAAGGCGTTCCGGGTGGCGGTCATCATTGCGTCTAGCGTGGGGCGGTCTATGGCATTTTGGAAAAGCACCATATCCAGTGGTGATTCCCACCCCCTCCGGCGGGTTAAGGCCAACGTTTCCCCCTTAATATTGTTGAGACAGGCAGCAAGTGGAACGGCCGATTCTGCCAGCCTGTTTACAACGGCCTCATGTGCCTGTCTGCGCAACGTTCGATCCTGTTCAAAAGCTAAATTTTGGGCAGCCGTGAGGGGCATCGTTTGGGTTTCACCCTCTTTCTCAATCGTTACCGTAATTTGGGAAGTGTAGTTGCTAAACAGCCGGAACCAACTGCTGCCACCAGTTAGCGCTAACTCAGCAGCCAGGTCTTCCTGAGCCGGTGTCATCAGGTGCAGCGCTTCTTGCCGTGCTTTACTCAGCATATATTCATGTTGCCTGGCCACGGACGATTTTCCCAGTAATTGGTCAACATCTAGTGAACCAATCCAGGCAGTGAGCCGGGTTCCCAGCAAAGAAAGGCGTGAGAGATGCGGCAACAATTGACTATTCCGCGCTTGCGCCTCGGTGTTGCGTGAATCGGTTGTCAGGAAGCCATACAGATAAGCCTGTAAAATATGGATATGCTCGTCAATGGCATTAAAACGATTGATGATGTTCTCAAACAGATCAACGAGCGCGTCGTCGATGGGAACGGCCGTATCCACCCGATTTATCTGATTGTCATCGAATAAAGTCACCATGTCTGCAATCGCGTCCACCACATCCTGAAACCCGGTCTCAAATTCAACTGATTCTAGCCCCGGAAAGACAGTGCTAAAATCCCAGTGGGGCAGTTCATTTTTTACTTGGCTCATAATTAATCTCCATCCATATCGTTGATTGCCAATTTACAGCTTCTTTACTATCGTAGAAAGTTTAACAATGATTAGGCCAGGGGCAAACATTGAATAAGGTGACTGTCTTAAATGGTTAAGTAAATCAACACAATTTCCTACGTTCAACCACGTCCCGATTTGTTATAATGCAACAATTAGTCTAAAGAGTGCCTGGAAAAATGCAGAAACTCAAATGAATTTAGAAGACAAACTCCCCATTCAGCCGTTAGCCGATGAAGCGTTACTGACGCAACCTTCGTCCTACACGCTTGTCAAGCGCCTGTTAATAATAACGGCCGTTTCGTTGGGTCTAGTCTCATTTCTTTATTGGGTTCGGGGCAGCATGTCTGGTGGCAATCTGGTGATAGGCGGCGGAACGCTACTGGTATTACTGGTGAGCGCCGCATTATTACATCGCAACCACGTATCAGCGGCAGCCCATTTGTACACCGCCGCATTCTGGTTATCAATCACTGCCCACCTGACGACAGCTGGCATCGGGCAGACGCCAGGTCCTGGAGCCTATATTATTCTCATCCTGGCCGCCGCAATTCTGCTGCGGGGCCGCGTGGCTCTATTTTATTCCTTGCTGTCGTTTTTAGCCGCCATACTTATCGTGTTAGGCACCGAGATGGGCCGCCTACCCATCAATTCCTTCGGCCCC
>CBDUOF010000176.1:0-10587 GCA_965368765.1 uncultured Anaerolineae bacterium
TGCTAAATCCCACACTGTCGGATTTAGTCGGGGGCATTGAAAGCGTCACGCTGTCTGATGATGAAGCGCGCCGGCGCGGCACGCAAAAGACAGTGCTGGAACGTCGTGCGCCACCTACCTTTGATGTGTTGATTGAAATTCAAGATCGTGAGCAGCTGCTGGTGCATCCTGATGTGACGGCCTCGGTGGATTCTATGCTGCGTGGCCAACCGTTCCGGGTTGAGTTCCGCTCCCGTGATGAGGCAGGCAAGTTGCAGGTAGAGCAGCAAAATGCGGTCGTGACCTCGGCAGCCGTGACGGGACGCCGCGATGCTGGGCCTCGAAGGGAACGGGAGGAAAGAAACGGCCGTGTCTTTACCAATGGCAGCAACAAGCAAAATGGTCAGCAGGTAGAACAGTCGCCCGCACCTGATTCGCCCGAAGAAGATTCCTCCACGCTGCGCGTTTTTGCGTATGGCGTCGCGCGCAACCGGCTTATCCAGGCGGCCAAGCGGCTCAAGGTACACATTACGTTGGTGAACACGCTGCCAGAAGCAGATGTGTTAGTCACCTTGAAAAGTTATTATCGTAAACGGCGACAGCTGATTAATGACGCAGAACGACGCCGCACGCCCGTTTACGTGTTGAGGGCCAATACCGTTAATCAAATGGAGGGGTTTCTGGTTCAGGTAATGAACCTGGATTTGCCAAATGCGTCTGACCCATTTGAAAACGCCATTGCGGAGGCGGAGCGCGGCATCGAGCTGATTCAGACGGGCCAAACCTCTGTAGATTTGCGCCCGGTTGGCTCTGCCATTCGTCGCTATCAACATCAGTTGGTGCGTCAGGCGGATTTGGTCTCGCATAGCTACGGCAAAGAACCCAATCGGTACGTACGCATTTTTAGTGCCGCCCGCACAAACAAGTAGGAAATTCAGGTATGTTTATAACCTTTGAGGGACCAGAGGGCAGCGGCAAGTCAAGCCAAATCACCCAACTGGCTCCTTTTTTACGGCAAAGGGGATTAACGGTTGTTACCACGCGAGAGCCCGGTGGCACACCCATTGGTGATGAAATTCGGGCCTGCGTTCACGATGTAGCGAACACGGCGATGACGCCGGTGGCGGAAATGCTGCTTTATTCGGCTTCCCGTGCCCAGCTCGTCGCTGAGTTAATACGGCCGTCTCTCGCTGCGGGCCACATTGTTTTGTGTGATCGTTACGCAGACAGTACGATTGCCTACCAGGGATACGGCCGTGGTCTAAATTTGACCCACCTACACCAGGTGACCCAAATTGCCACGGGTAGTCTTCAGCCAGCGTTAACATTTTTCTTGGATATCGAGGTGGAACGTGGCTTAGCGCGCCGTACGGGCGGCGGCTTGGAGATGAATCGGCTCGATCTTGAAACGGTGCAATTTCATCAACGGGTTCGAGCAGGCTACCATGAACTAGTGGCCGCGGATCCAGCACGTTGGGCAGTCATCGATGCAGATCGGCCGTTTGCAGCCATTCAAGCTGAACTGCAGGCAATCACCTTGGCCCATCTGGACAAAATTGCTATACCCTAGCACACTATTCGCCTGAAACCCCGTCGGCACCTGCCGCTAAATCTGGCATTGACTGCTCAATGGAATCTGGCGCTTCGCCCTTTTCTAATCGATCAACGACTTCGTTAAACTCATCCCCTAAATCTTCACCCATTTCATTTCCCATTTTCCGCATAAATTTACCTAAAGAGCGAGGGTCGTTTTCATCCAGGCCCGCTAGATTATCACCTTCCATCATCGTATCTAGCCGGGCATCTTCAGATTTGGCAAGAGAAACTCGGTTAATGCGGCGCTTCATTTCCTGGCTACCGCAATGTGGACAAACGGGTAGAACCTTGCCATACTCACTGTATGAAAATCGAAGTCGGGCAAATTTGCCGCAAGCTTGGCAGCGAAAATCGTAAATTGGCATTGTACGGATATCCTTATGAAAATTGATCGATGCGATATAGTCATTATACGGTTCAATGAACCAGACATCAAACGGCCGTAACCCACCTTACAACGAAAAATGTTCTTAAAAAGAGGTAATTGTGGTAGAAGAAAGTTTGTACAAAAAAGAAAATCATCCAAAGTTAATCGTGATTTCCGGCCCTTCCGGCGTTGGTAAAGATACTATAGCCCGGCAGCTTATAGACAGTAACCCGGATGGCTTTTACTTTGTAGTAACCGCGACAACCCGCCCTCCTCGCGTTGGTGAAACGCACGGGGAAGATTATTTCTTCTTTAGCAATGATGAATTTGCCCAGATGATTGAAAATAATGAACTGCTAGAATATGCTGTGGTTTACAATGATTATAAAGGGATTCCCAAGCAACAGATTCGAGACGCGCTCAACAGTGGTCGCGACGTAATTATGCGTGTCGATGTCCAGGGCGCGGCTACGATCCGCAAACTAATCCCCAATGCGATCTCCGTTTTTCTCACGTCCGAATCGGAAAGCGAACTCGTCCGCCGGCTTAGGGAACGTAAGTCAGAAACGGCCGAAGGGCTCAATTTACGAATTGCCGCCGCCCGTCAGGAGATGAAGCGGATTCAGGAGTTTGATTATTGGGTTGTCAATGCAGAAGGATGCCAGGAGCGAGCTGTGCGGCAAATATTAAGCATCATTGAGGCAGCCCATTGCCGGGTGAAGCAGAAACCAATCGTATTATAGATTTGCAACGTGTCTCATTAAAGTGAAAGAGCGGGTTGGCCGTAGCCAACCCGCTCTTTTTTTACCTTACTAGCAGCTTAATGCTGCCACAGGAACTATTATTGACCACCGTTGCTAATTTCACCGCTGAAGCAGGAAACGGCCGTGCCTTCAAATAGATCAGATGTCATTTCCGCACAGTTCGTCCAGTCACCTGGTTTCGTGCCGTAAGCACTATACGTAATCACGGTCGTCTCGCCAGGTTCACCTGGGGTCGAGGAGACCAGAACATGGTAGTCACCAGCCGGGAAGGAAGGTGCCGGAGCATCACCTGCGCCGTCAAAGTAAACTTGTCCACCCGTGTTACCGAACTTGTTCTCGGCACCAACCGTCAGGAAGCCACCGTCGCCATCAGAAATTCCCTCACCATAGGTGAAGGTAATATCTTCAACGCCATTGTAGCCAATCCAGACCTGGAAAGAATTCAGTTCACCGTCACTATAATTAGAAACAGCTTCCCATTCAACTACAATCCAGGAGTTCGTGCCGTCACCCAAGGTGTTCACGATAACGCGACCACCAAATTCGGGGTTCAGGTCAGTCCAGAATGGCGCCAAAACGTTGTTCGGGACATTGTCGCTGGGGATTGCTTCGTTAATAAATTTAACATCCGCACCAGTACCGCCGCCTACAACAATATAGCCATTAGAAACCACACCAATCGTGGAATATGTCTCTCCAGCATACACAAATGCCGGAACACCCACATTGGCGATGCTTTCATCCGTAGCACCCAAGTCCAGGTTACCATCAAACAAGTCAAGTGGCAGGTAACCAGCCGGGGAAGCCAATGGGTCAACAACGGCATCTACAATAGCTGGGGCTGCGCCATAAAGCGTACCGCTCGCGCTCAAGGAACGAGAGCTGTTTTGCGTTGCGCCATCAACGCTACCATTTACCAGACGCAAGCGACGGGGCAACATGTCATTCATGTCAAAGTTAGCTTCGTCGAAGCTGGTGTTGGTAATTGTGATGGTACATTCGGTCGCTTCACCTGGAGCCAAGCTAGCAGAATCACAGCTCTTGTCGATGGTGACAGGGGCTTGTTCACGAACGATCGTGATTGGGAAGCGCAAAGCGTGGTCGCCGTGGGTCAGGTGCATAACGGCCATAGCCGTTTCACCTAAAGCAACGCCACTGGCGTCAACGTTGATGCTAATGGTTGCATCGCGTCCAGCACGAACACCGACAACGGCAGGAACGTTAACTTCCAAACCTGCGTCAGCTTCAACCGAAACTGTCCACCAGGCATCGTAACCAAGTTCGCTTTGCAGCGTACGAGCTACGGTCATTTCGCCAGGCATGTTGGGGATGTATAGGCTGGGGTAGTTGGCATTCCACAAATTATCTTCATACATGAAGAAGTTTGCAGTTGATTCTGAAATGCTCAAACCAGGGTTGCCAGCGACGTTCAGGTCAATACGGCCAGAACCAGCATCAAAGTTGTCAACTGGGGTTACGCCATCTTCTTTAACCAGACCATCAGCCGTAGCGGTCAGCATCATAGCAGATTTAATTTGACCAGGCGTCCATTCTGGATGCAGCGCCATGAGCAAAGCTGCTGAACCAGCAACGTGGGGAGCAGACATGGATGTACCGCTAATGAGCTGATATAAACCTGGTTGACCAGCTATTTCTGCCGGATAAGGGGTATCACCGGCCAGGATATTGACACCTGGAGCAGTAATATCTGGCTTACTAACACCAAGGGTTTGGCCAGCGCCGCCACGGGAGCTGAAAGCAGCCATAACATCACCCTGAACCGGAGCTTTCAAGCCACCGCTCAGTGTACCCATGACATCGCTGTTGCTTGCCATGAAGTCAAGCAAAGCAATTCCTTCGGTATCCTGAACGTGAATGCCAGGAACCCAATGGGAGTCCGTGGACAAGCTTTGCAGTGAAGGATTGTACAGAACAAAACCACCAGCACCACCTTCAGCTACATTAAAGCTCTTGGTGACACGGGCAATGACGCCACGTTTACAGACTACAATTTCACCATCAAAGGTGCCTGCTGGGAACGGTTGATTACACATGCCTTTTTCTGCATCTGCGTCATCCAAACCATCGTAGTCAGCAGCCAAAACAACGGGTGCCGGACCATACCCTGCAGTGATAGAAACGCCATCCAGCGTGAGAGATTCACTACCAGATTCAACAACGAGGTTAGCAACATAACCGCGATCATGGGAGCTTGCTGCAATGGTGGTAACCCAAGGGCTACGTCCCGCAACGGTATCTGCACCTGGACCACTGTTACCAGCAGACTTGGAAACAAAGATGCCATTCTCGTAAGCAGTTGCAAAAGCTAAGGAAACGGCGTCATTATATGGATCGCCACCACCACTGATGGAGTAGTTGATAACGTCAACTTCATCAGCAATCGCCTGTTCAACAGCGGCAACAAGGTCACTAGTATAGCCACCTTCAACGCCTAATGCTTTGTAAGCAATGATCTGAGCACGGGGAGCAACACCACTGATAATACCAAAGTTGCTACCCAAAACGGTAGCGGTCACATTGCTGTTACCAGCGGCCGTTGAAGCAGTGTGGGAGCCATGGCCGTCATCGTCACGAGCTGAAGTGAATTCAGTATCGATAAGGCCTGAGTTGGCTTCATAGGTGGCCATAAAACGGTAAGCGCCGATCAGCTTGTTGTTACATTGGAAATCATAACCCAGATCGGAGCCATCAGCGCGGGTGCTACCCAAATCACAAGCATAGGTCCCTGGAGGCGCATCATAAGCATTGCCATTGAGGTCTGGGTCAGCAAAAGAGTCATTCTCAGGCCAAATACCAGTGTCGATGACACCAACAATTGTGCCTTCACCTGCGTTTTCCTGACCACCTAGAGCGCTCCAAACAGTAGGAGCACCAATCCATTGTGGACCAGCATCCGTATCAACTTCGTGGAGTTCATCAAGGTAGATGCCTGTAACACCTGAGATGGCAGTAATTGCATCCAGATTAGCGGCAGCAACGCGAGAAACAGCAACGCCATTAAAAACTCTGCTGTATTCATAGGTTACCTGGCCGTAAGCACCAAGAGCATCTTTAAGGGCACCAGCATCGGCTGTGTCGTCGATGGTGATAATTACGTTGACTTGTTCCAGATCGCCGATTTCAATTCGACCCGCTACAGCGGCCTCTTTGTCTGCGGTGAAGCTAGATTCAACTGAAACACCACCGTTGGCGGTGAGTCCCCCGTCCTGGGCAAAGCCGAGGGAAGCTGAGGAAAGCACCAGGACGAGTGTAAGTACTGCTAGAAGCAGTAAAGTAAGCACACTCTTTTTTGGGTTTTTCTTAAACATCTGTTCTCCTGTTTTAATTGATTCGTTGTAAGGTTTATTGTTTTCTTCGATTTAATCTTCCGACTAAATTTAAATCTGTTGTATGTCTGAGAATAAAATCACCTCCTCAATTTCGGATTTGTTAACTTCATTGGTGGGTGCATTCATAAACCGCAAAATGATTTGCAGACAGCAAAAACCACCTGCAATCCTATTTGGCAAGTAAATAGCGTCAGCGTGGTTCAGTGGTTTGTATGACGAGCACCTTCCATAAGTTTTTCAGCATTGTTTGCGTGCTTTTGCTATCAAACACAATTAGTAATTCCTGAAATTTGTATTATTTTCGTCGCATTGTGTAAGCTTTTACAATTGAATTTCTTCTCGATACGGGGCGCAATCTTTACATGATTGGTGCGTTTTTAGCTGTACAAAATTGATTTTTCGCTATTCCGCTATTATAGGAATTACCTACGATGTGACTCGTTTAACATATCTATTCCGGATTACATTTTAGCTTACGAAATAGTTTCTTAAGGCGAGAAAGGATGTTTAACGCACTGTAACGATTAGATTGTCATCTAATGCGAATTCTGAAATACGGATTTGACAATCGTTTTAATAGGTATCACTGTTGACAGTCCTTCGAATTTATGGTGGTGTACACAGGTTATTCTTGTGTGTATGGAGCGTAAATTTTTGCTCAAAATACGAAACGGCCGTGTTATAATCCTGCTATTCACTATTGAAAACAAGATCTGACTTATGCAACGATTCCAGAATTGGCAATTTGATATTCTTTCCTTTTTGATTGGCCTGTTAATCGGGGGGCTGGTGGCGTATGGAGTAATACGTTTACTGCCTCTGCTGCGTCGCCAAAAATCTCGACTCACTGGCTGGATACGGGAACGTATTTCTTATTTACGTTCCGGGGTGGCCACACGATACTTGGCCGAAACGGCCGTTTACGCCCAGAGCCTCCATCTTCTCGCCAATAAAACAGACCTGGACACCCTCTTTGTTGCCCCGCGTCTGCTGGCACCCCCAGACGACCCGTCGCTGCTGCCGAAAGATCGGGGAGCCACCGCCTTTGGCATGCTGTGGCCGGAGTGGGCCAAGGGGGTTGGCTTACCCACGCCACCTACCATGACCGTTAAACAACTATTGCAAAACGGCCGTCGCGTCATTATTGCCGCCGAGCCTGGGATGGGCAAAACGACGCTGCTGGCTCATTTGGCGCAGCGCTGCGCCACGGCAACGGCGGAAGGCGCAGATGCCGCCTTGGTAAATACACTGCCCGTGCTGATTCACGTGGCGGAATTGGGGTTGGCAGGGGGCGGTGAAACGGAGGAGGCCGAAGCAATTTTGGCCGCCGCTCTGCAGAAGCGGGCCCATCCGCTAACAAGCCCGGGTATAAAAGATTTGCTGCATCAAAAACTGAAAGCCGGGCAGGTATTGCTACTGCTTGACGGCTGGGAAGCGTTGCCTGGGCCGAAACGGCCGTTTATCGGCGACTGGCTAAATCAGCTGCTGCGTAAATATAAACATACCCAAACCATTGTTGCCGCTGGTTTGTCTGGACATGGACTGTTGCTGGAGCTCGGTTTTACCTGGACAACACTGTTACCCTGGCGGCTAGGCGAAGCGGAAGCCTTTGCCGCCAAGACCACCCAGGCATTATCCATTGGCCAATCGCCACGCTTGCCCTACTATTGGCAGCCGGGCCAAACGGCCGTTGCAACCACGCTCAATTTTGCCCTGCGCGGCCTAAACAAGATGCCACAAGACCCGAAACGGCCGTTGCCATTGTGTGAACTAATAGAGCAAAGCGTCCCGCTGCTGGCTGGCAAGCAGCCCCCCAATGCCCAGACAACGGCTTTTTGGCAGCAGCTTGCCTATACGATGCTAAAAGAAGGTAAGCTGTCGCTGGGGCCAACCGAAGTAACGGCCGCTGCCGAATCATTGGCCAGACAGGCCGACGGCCAAATTAATCGCAGTGTGGCAAACCAGCTACAAAATTCAGTTAAAAACAGTCTGCTATTTGTCACTTGGGGCAATGGCGGGCTGAGCTATCGCGGTGTGCTTTGGCGCGACTTTTTTGCAGCGGGCTTTCTTGTGTCACTGGCAGATGAGGCAGCCGTGGCGGCCCATCTGTATGATCCTGAGTGGATCCAGGTATTGCGTTTTTACGTGGCGCAGGTGAACCCTGCCCCGCTGGCCAAACAGTTGTTGCAAGGTCAGGACAATTCACCCTCTCGCGAATCAGTATTTCAGGCAGCATCCTGGCTGCCGCTGACGGCAGAAAAAGGGGAGTGGCGGCGACAAACAATGATTTTGCTGGGGCAGATGATTCGCTCGGCAACGTCATTCACCTTGGTCATTCGACAGCGGGCAATGGTGGCAATGGCGCAATCAAACGAGCCTGGCGTCATGAAGTTTGTATCGCAGCTTCTGGAGCGATCTGATCCACTTTTGCGACAGCTGGGCACAACAGCCCTGGCACAGTTAGGGCACGATCAGGCCATCACCCTGCTAGCAAATATGGTGAATGATGGGGATGAAATGGTGCGACAAACGGCCGTTTACGGGTTGCTTTTACACCAACATCATCCGCTGGCAGAGCAGCCCTTGCTGGCCGCCCTCATCGGCAATGATGAAGCACTCAGTCAGATTACGGCTGAGGGGTTGGCGCTCAATGGGGAGCGCGGTACAGAAATCCTCATCGAGGCACTGACCGATGATGACATTCAGGTGCGGCGTGCCGCTGTGTTGGGATTGGCACTTCTGGATGAACGCTGGGTTGAAAAGCAGCTCATCCAGGTCGAGCGGCACGATGACGAATGGTTTGTGCGCTCAGCGGCCAACGGCGCGCTGGAAACGATGCGAGCGCGACGCAAGCCATTTAAATGGCAGCCGCCCAATCCAGCCGATCAGCGTTGGCTCACAATGGCATTTCGGCAAGACGGCCGTATCGTGCCAGATGGGGCCGCAGCGCTTCCATTTTTGGTCCAGCTCATTAGCGATTCCGACGAGCCAAAGACGCGGGCAGCCGCAGCAACCTTGCTTAGCCATTTTCCGGCATTGGATGCAATGCCGGCGTTAGAAACGGCCGCACGTGATTCAGACGTATTGGTCAGTGAAGCGGCATTTACAACATTATGTCATCTTCGTCGAGCGTATGGGTAAAACGGCCGTTTGGCTTGTGTTCCGCACCATCCTGTCTTATACTGACAATCCTATCCGCATAGTTCCTCACATCATTCTCCCACCTAATACTTGCAGTTCTGGAGGGAAATATGGCAACTCTCAGCGAGATTCGCGCAATTCAATCAGCCCATACAGCCGCTCTTATGAGCCGACCCAACGTCGTGGGCGTCGGGATTGGGCACCGCACCGTGGCGGGCGTTCTCACGGACGAACTCTGCCTTTCTGTTCTGGTGGCAGATAAAATCGCTATTGAAGGTTTGGCCCCAGAGGCACTGGTGCCATCGCAGTTGGGCAATGTCCCCACTGATGTGGTGCAAATCGGCACCGTCAGAGCCAATCAGGTGCCAACAGGGAAATTCAGGCCCGCGCCAGGTGGTGTCAGCATAGGTCATTACCAGATTTCAGCCGGAACCCTGGGCTGCATTGTGCACGACAAAACCACCAACGATCGGCTCATTCTTTCAAACAACCACGTTTTGGCCAACAGCAATAACGCTCAG
Source organism: uncultured Anaerolineae bacterium (assembly GCA_965368765.1). GTDB lineage: Bacteria > Chloroflexota > Anaerolineae > Promineifilales > Promineifilaceae > Leptofilum. The sequence continues at coordinate 9,719 of CBDUOF010000176.1, forward strand.
GAAGGCGATCCCATTATTCAGCCGGGTGGCGCCGATGGCGGTACGGTGGCCAATGACCTTATTGCCCGTCTGGAACGCTTTTGCGTCATTGATTTTGGCACGACGGGCGGCTCCGACTGCGGCATTGCTTCGGCATATGCGGACATTGGCAACGCCATGGCCAGCCTGCTTGGCTCGCGCCATCGCGTCACGGTGCTCCAGGCCAATCCCCAGGCGGTGAATTTGGCAGATGCCGCCGTGGCCCGTCCTATCAACGATAGCGACGTGCTGGATGAAATTTTAGGCATAGGCGAGATCAGCGGTACCACGGAAGGTACGCTGGGACTGGCGATTCGGAAATCAGGACGTACCACAGGGTTTACCACCGGCACAATCACCACGATTAATGCTACGGTCAGCGTTAACTATGGGCCGGGCCAGGTAGCCACCTTTGAGAATCAACTCATTGCCGGGCCGATGTCCCAGGGGGGCGATTCTGGCTCGCTCATTGTGGCGGCCGATTCGCAAGAGGCGGTCGGTCTGCTCTTCGCCGGATCAACCCAGTCAACCATTTTTAGCCCTATTCAAGCAGTCTTAGATTGCTTAAACGTGACAATTTAATCGATGAGCGACCAAAAGGAAAAAATCAAACAGATTCAGGCTGTGAAAATAGCCCATGAAGCGGAATTGATGGCCAAGGCGAACGTTGTGGGCGTGGGGATTGGCTTTCGCCAACAGCGCAAAACCCGCACAGATGAAGTTGTCTTAATCGTGATGGTAGAAAAGAAGCTGCCTCGCGCCGAGCTTAACCCAGAAGATATCATTCCAGGACAAATTGACGGGATTCCAGTGGATGTGCAGGAAAGCGGCCGTATTGAACCGCAAGCGGG
>CBDUOF010000177.1:0-10559 GCA_965368765.1 uncultured Anaerolineae bacterium
CCTCATCTCCACCTACAACTTATATGCAACTTGCCCACACCAGCGGCCACCGACTTCCCTGGCGTCGCCGCGCCCAGCCAACGCGCCATCTGGCGCAGCCTTTGCCCCGATCCCAACCTCCTGCTGAGCATTCCCGACCACTTTTTTCCTAAACCTCGCCGAAACAGCCAGGAAATTTTGGCACTGCGGCAAAAACATCTGGGCAAATCATTGAGCATCTCCTATCAGGAACCGCTGCACATTGTGCGCGGCCGAGGCCAATATTTGTACGATGAAACCAACCAACCGTATCTGGACGCGGTGAACAATGTGCCGCATGTGGGGCACAATCATCCGCACGTCGTGAAGGCGGCTCAGCGGCAAACGGCCGTTCTCAACACCAACACCCGCTACCTGCACGACAACCTGGTGGAATATGCCGCCCGGCTCACCGCCACCCTGCCAGAGCCGCTTTCCGTCTGCACCTTTGTCTGCAGCGGCAGCGAGGCCAACGAACTGGCCCTACGCATGGCGCGCGCCCACACCGGCCAGCAGGATTTGTTGGTACTTGATGGCGCGTATCACGGCAACACCGCTGCGCTCATCGACATCAGCTCGTACAAGTTTGCCGGGCCAGGCGGGGCGGGCAAGCCGGATCATGTGCACGTGCTGCCAATGCCCGACCCGTATCGGGGTTTGTATCGAGGGGATGACGTGGGAAACGGCCGTCGCTACGCCCAACACGCCCAGAAAATCATCGAAATGCTGCAAGCCCAGGGCAAAGGGATCGCCGGGTTCATCGGTGAGCCGCTCCTAGGCTGCGGCGGCCAGATTGTGTTGCCCGATGGCTACTTCCAGGCGCTGTTCCCGCTTATTCGAGCCGCAGGAGGCGTTTGCATTGCCGACGAAGTTCAGGTGGGCTTTGGCCGCGTGGGAACGCACATGTGGGCCTTCCAGACGCAGGGCATCGTGCCAGACATCGTCACGTTGGGTAAACCCATCGGCAATGGACATCCGTTAGCCGCGGTAGTGACAACAGCTGAAATCGCTAACTCGTTTGCCAACGGCATGGAATATTTCAACACCTTTGGCGGAAATCCCGTCTCGTGCGCCATCGGGCTGGCTGTTTTAAATGTGTTGGAACGGGAAAAGCTGCAAGAAAACGCACGCGTTGTGGGTAACAGGCTCCTAGACGGGCTGCACAATCTGCAAACCCACTTCCCACTCCTTGGCGACGTGCGTGGCCTGGGCCTCTACATCGGTGCAGAGTTGGTGCGCGACCAGCAAACGCTGGAGCCCGCCGCTGCGGAAGCATCTTACATCGTAAATCGGATGTGCGAGAAGGGCATTCTCATCAGCACCGATGGCCCGCTGCACAATGTGCTAAAAATCAAGCCACCGCTGGTATTTACGGCCGAAAACGCCGATTTTTTGGTGGAAACGTTGGAGGAGATTCTTGAAGAGTTGTGAGGGATGAATTGTGAATGGGTCAATTCATTCACAATTCACAATTAATTATTCACTATTCACAGTTAGTTATTTTTTGGGCATCACAAGCCACAGGATGAAATAGGGAATAGCCGATATACCGCCTGGCAATAACAAGATGAAGAAGAACAGCCGGAACCAGAACACGTTGATGCCTGTCCAGGCAGCCAAGCCACCACATACGCCAGCAAATATGCCATTTTGTCTCTGTAAACGATTGTCTTTTGCATTCATTTTAATACCTCCACAAGATAAGAAAGGCAACAATCACTTAAAAATTTACTCTTTTGGATTCATGCTAAAAATGACTGTCGCCTGAATAGTTGATTTGTTTATTCTGTCTGTTTGTACGCAAATAGAAGGAAAATGGTTGCAGAGGATTCCTAACGCTGATTAACTGCGATGTCACAACCCCTTATTGATCCTATAATTTCCTTATGCCATCTAAAAACTTTCGAATTTGGATCATAATATCTATTCTCATGGTTGGTATTTTCTTGCGCTGGGCTGCTTTACGCCCTATGAGTCTAATGGTTCATTATGATGAGGCCTGGAACTGGGGTGATGCTGCTGAAATCATAACTAATCCCCATTTTGAGCCATTTTTCCCTGGGAATTTTGGCCGTGAGGCGGGGTGGATTTACTGGCTTGCTTTGTTTGGCTCAGTTCTTGGCACCTCAATCTTTACCATTCGTTTTACCGCAACAATTACTGGCATCTTAACTTTAGCGGCAGCTTATCGGCTAGGAAGAGAGCTATTTAACAAAGAAGCAGCACTGTGGATTTTAGCAATCTTGTGTGTGTTTTACTGGCATGTTCATCTGTCTCAGCTAGCCCTACGAGCCAATTTGTTCATGTTGGTGGGCTCGTTAACGCTAGGTTGGCTTCTAATTGCTTACCGAACAAATAAGCAATCCCACTGGTTACTAGGCGGATTGGGTTTTGGATTGCTCGCCTATACTTATTTTGCCTCATTTTTCTGGCTTCTGGTGACTGGACTGGTGCTAGTTGGCATATTTCTTACAGATAAACAGCGACGTTTGGGGGTGGCTATTACCCTTTTTACGGCTTTTCTACTGGGAATTCCAATGCTCTTTTACTTCGTGGACAATCCTTCGCTATTGTTAAATCGCCCAACGGCCGTTGCTACAATAAGCAGTGAGGCCATTTGGGCAAATCTAAAGCAGTGGGGGCTGGCCTGGTTTGTGCAGGGAGATACCAATGCAGCGTTCAATTTACCGGGGCGACCAATTTTAGACCCATTGACTGGCGTCCTCTTATTTGCAGGACTGGGAAGTCTCGTATTAACCAAACAATTTCGCCGAAGACTCTTTTTGATTTTTGCCTATGCTGCTGCTGCCTTAATACCCTCTTTGTTTAGCACATATGCGCCGCATTTTTTACGTGGAGCCGGACTCATCCTACCTGTTGCTATCGTGCTGGGCGTTGGTCTGTGGACCATGGTGCAGATTGGTCAAAAAGTTGGGCGAAAACCAGCTATCTACGTGCTGCCGCTGTTAGCCCTTAGCTATGTGGGGTTCCAGACTTATCAAGATTTTTATAAGCAGTGGCTGGTTCATCCTGAAACGTTTGTTTTGATGGAACAGCCAATTACCCAGTCCATTTTGTTTTTGCAGGAAGACGGCGCGGCAGATACCCCCGTTTATTTTACACCTTACCAATCAGGACATCCGGTGGTCCGTTTGGCATCTCAATTATTACCAAACAGACCTGCAGCTGCCTTTGTAAGTGAACAATGTTTAGCCCTGCCGAAAGACAAGGCAACTTATGTTTCGCTGACAATGTTTGAGCCAAATTTTACTGATCATTTAGCAGAATATACCCATGCTCAACCAATTTTTTCCGAGAAGCTAAATATTAACAACCCTCGATTTACTGTTTTCTCTGCTCAAATGGACAAGGATTCGGCCGTTTTTCAGCCAATCGTTCAATTTGATGACAAACTTGACGTATCGCTTCTTTCCAACTTTCCCAAGAATATTGTACCCAATCAAGTTATCCCTATTACGCTAGGCATTACTCCCCAGCAAAAGATTGACATGGTACCCAGCCTGTTTGTTCATTTATATCATACGCCGGACACAGTCGCGCAAACGCTAATCACTCAAGCAGACAGCCAGCTATGTACCAGCTACCCGGCACATCTCTGGCGAACAGATGAAACCATCGTGCAAACCTTCACGCTGACATTGCCACCAGACATGTCAGACGGTCCTTACCAAATTGCCATAGGTATCTACCATTTCCCAGACGGGGCACGATTACCAATTAGCTTCTCTACCACAGAAGATTCAGCAACGGATGCCTTCGGTCTCTTTGAGTTTGAATACGCGAGATAGTTACGCGTTATGCAGGCCATTGGCATAAATACGATTCACGTACCACGCCACCTCTGCCTTAAGCCCGTCTGCCAGGGACGTATGGGGCGTGTAGCCCAGCAAGCGCTGCGCTTTGCCAATATTGGCACAAGTATGCAGCTGATCGCCGGGTCGCTTGGGGCGCAGATCAAACGTGGCGGGTTTGCCCATGAGTTGCTCAATGATTGCAATGCCTTCACCCGTGGTCATCTCTACGTCACTACCCATGTTGATGATTTCACCAATCACCTGCTCAGGGCGGTCGAGAACGGCCGTAAAGCCTTCCACAATATCCCCCACGTAGGTAAAGCTGCGGGAATGTGCCTTGCTGCCTTCATATAGCGGAAATGACGTATCCGTGAGAATGCTGCGAATGAGCTTGGGGTACAGTTTTTCAGGCCGTTCACGGGGGCCATAGACAGAAAAAATACGCAGAGAACAGGCGGGGAAGCCCTCCTCGCGATGACGCGCCAGGGCCAACTGCTCAGCGGCGAGCTTGGTGACGCCATAGTACGAAGTGGGCTTGGGAGCAGCATCTTCGGGGTCATAGGCGTGACGGCCGTATACCGACGAAGTAGACACATTTACAAAACAACGCAAAGAAGTCTGCTGCTGGCAAGCCAATAGCAGCTTGTCCATCGCCACCAAATTGTTACGCATATAGTCCGCCAACGGCGTGTTGGCAGAGATGCCTGGCTGCCCTGCTAAATGAAAAACAAATTCAACGCCCTGAAGCGCAGGTGCCAGATTATCTGTGGTTAAGTCCAAACGATGAAGCATAACCCCGGCCGCTTCTATGTCATCCGCGTTAACTTGTTTCAGCTGGGCGGCGTAATAATCAGTAAAGCTATCAATGCCGACCACTGTGTGTCCTTGGCTGGCCAAGGTTTCGGCTAGGTGTGAGCCGATAAAGCCAGCGGCCCCGGTCACTACAATGCTCATAGTCATCCTCCAAAAGGTGCGTTGGAAGAAGTTTACGGCAAGCTGGCAGATTGCCAAACAACGCTCGCTGGACGTTTCCCCTATTTGACAGTCTTCCCCAGATACAAGAAACTTGTCACCATGCGTGCAGATAGACTGATCTCACTCTTAATGTTGTTGCAAACGAACGGCCGTATGACGGCAGATGATCTGGCAGAACGGCTGGAAGTATCCCCCCGCACCATTTATCGCGATTTGGATGCACTAAGCAGCTCAGGCGTGCCCGTCTATGCCGAGCGTGGCCCGCACGGCGGCTGTATGCTCATGGAAAGCTATCGCACCAACCTCACCGGCCTGAATGAAAAAGAGGTACAGGCCCTCTTCATGTTTACGGTGCCTGGACTATTGGCCGATCTGGGGGCAGACAAAGCGTCGGAAGCCGCCATGCTCAAGCTGATGGCTTCGCTGCCCGCTCCGTTTCAGCAGGACGCAGCTTTTGTGCAGAGGCGGCTGCATCTTGATCCTGCCGCCTGGTTTCAGCCAGCAGAAGATGTGCCGTTTTTACCGATGGTGCAAACGGCCGTCTGGCAAAACAAGCGTCTGCGCATGACGTACCGTCGCAGTGATGGCCAATGGGTGAAGCGTTTGGTGGATCCCTATGGGCTAGTGGCTAAAGCAAGCGTCTGGTATATGGTCAGCGCTGGATATGGCGGGCAAATCCAGGTGTATCGGGTCTCGCGCATTATGGAAGCCAGGTTAACCGACAGTCAGTTCAACCGCCCGGAGGCATTTGAGTTGGCCAGCTACTGGCAAACGTGGCGTGATCAATTTGAAACCCGGCAAAACAGTCTCAGCGTGACGCTACGCGTGACGCCAAACAGTGGACCGCTGCTGGCCCTTGTTTTTGGCGAGGGGGTTGTGGCGTCCCTGGTGGCTGGCTCAGAGAGTAAAGATGCCGCCGGACACGCTCTTATTTCACTCACCTTTGACTCTCTTGAAACCGCCTGCCGTCAACTGCTTGGGCTAGGAACGGCCGTTGACGTAGTCGCACCCCGCTTTGTGCGCCAGGCCCTGTATCAACGGGCACGCGCGGCACTGGATCAATATCAAGACGCCTCAGCGGACGATGCGTCACCGTAAGAATCAGTCAACATTTCTATAAGAATTGTGTAATACTCTCTCGGTAAAATTCCTCCAATACAATGCAAAACGGTCTGGAAGCGTCGTAAGACACGGCCGTTTACCCCTATTGAAGGAGAACCCAAATGAAGAACAAAAAGATTCTGTTCCTATTCCTGGTGCTCGTCGCCACCCTTTTATCTGCTACATTTGCCCTGGCACAAACGCAAGAAGCCAGTGGAGGTGGCGGTAAAATTGTGGTTGCCAATCGCGCTTCAGGCAGCATCTCCGTGATTGACACAAACACGGACCAGCTCCTCGGCACATTTGATTTACCCGCTGGCCAAAACCAGCCAGAGCCAATGTATGTTGTCTACACCCGGCAGGGAAACCGCGTATTTGTTGGCGATCGTGCCAACAATCGGGTGGTTGTTTTCCAGGCCAGAGACTTTAGCGTTGTTGGGACCATCCCGGCAGGGGCAGGCGTCTTTCATATGTGGGCCGACGGACGCGGAACCCAACTTTGGGTCAACAATGATATAGACAATACCATCACGGTCATCAATCCGCGCACGCTGACGGTTGAAGCCACCATTGCCCTGCCAGCAGATTTAGTTGCGTTGGGCGGCAAACCTCACGATGTCACCCTCGATTTCCCAGGCAACAATGCCTACGTTACTATGCTTGGCTTTGCCGGAGATCATGATTATTTATTACAGTACGATACCCAAACCTTCAATGAGCTGAACCGTGCCCCCGTTGGCAAAGACCCCCACGTTTCACTCACTTTCCACAACCAATTTATTTATGTTCCAGCTCAAAACAGCGATGTTGTCTCCGTTTTGAATCGGCACACGCTGGCGCTGGTAGATGAGATCAGCGTTCCCGGGGCGCACGGTGCCGGGATGCCGCTGAATGGGCAACGTTTTTACACAACCAACCTCCCCGGCGGCGGCACAGATGGACTGGTTGCAATTGATCTTCGCACCAATACGATCCTTGGATCGGTAGAGACACCCTATGCAGTTCCGCACAACATTGCGCTCACACCCAGCGGCGGCAAACTATACGTCACCCACTCTGGCGCCACGTCGGACAAAGTAACCGTTTACGATACGGTCAATGAGGTGCCCGTATTCATTGGCGAAGTCACTGTAGAGCTGAATCCAATTGGGCTTAGCTACGTGCCCTAAAAGTCGCACCGTTCTGTTCGCAGCGATCATTAGAGGACGGCCGTTCTTAAAGCGGCCGTCCTTTTTTGTTGCATCCTCACGGGTTTTGTATGTCCCTGGGGTATGCAGGTAACGGAAACGGCCGTTCCCTGCAAGGCCACTCCAAACTTTTTTCAGGCTCCGATCCGAGCAAGTTTCAACCCCATTAACGCTACATTTGCGATAGGCCAGTACCTTAGTACTACTTTCTTTGGAACTGAGAGTAAACGCCTGTATTGGGATTCGGAATTTTATAGGAGAGACGACATGAACGAAGTTTGGCAAGATCGTTGGGATGCATTGGCAGCACAACTACAGCAAATGGCAAAAGAATACGGCCGTTCTGCTGCCCCGCCAAGCAATAGGAGCCTGCACGCCCTCACCGAAAGCCTGCTCGCATTTGGTCAGGACCAGTTTACCTTTTTCTATGATGGCTTTGATTCCGGGCAGCTACTGCCGTCCTTAAATTTGCCGCAAGAACACGTTCTTCGGGCGACGCTAGACCAGGTCGCCTTTGATATGAGCATCATCCAACGCATTGCTGGCCAGCGCGCCAAGCCAGAACTGCAACAAACCTTAGAAAAAGCGGATAAGTTGGCGCAGCTGGCGCTCAATGTCGCCATCAATGGGGGGCTGTTGCCAGGCTGCACGGTGCTCACCTACTTCACCAAGTCAGCCAACATTCGGCTCATGCCATACGCCCCGCTTGCACTCATTGGCCTGCCATTTTCGGCCACCAAAGCCAGCAATGATTTTCTGGCCATCCCGCATGAAGTAGGCCATTATGTCTACCACCATGCGCCTGGATTGGCGGCCCAGCTACACGCCCGTATTCCGCTCTATCCAAACTGGATTAATCATTGGCTTGAAGAAATCTTTGCTGATGTGTATGGGGCACTAATTGCCGGGCCGCTGATTGGCCTCAGTTTTCAGGAGATCTTGCTGGACAACGCTCAGAACAAGTTCGTCTTCGATGATGGCGCGCATCCCCCGGATGCGGTACGGCCGTATGGCTACAGCAAAACGTTGCGCCAGCTCGGTTACACAAATGCAGCCACTGCGCTGGATGCTCTGTGGCAAGACCGATTGGCCTTAAGGCATCACCCAAAATATTTTACTCCACACGGCAGCACCACCCTTGCAGACCTGTCCGAAGCCAAATCGCTCATTGAGCAAACGGCCGTATCCCTTCTCAACTACCTTCAGCAAGATCGCCAGCTTTCCCAACCCAAGCCGTGGTCTGATGATTCGCCGGAGCTAGATAGCTTACCAAAACAGTTTGCCACCTGGCTAACGCATCCAATCAAGGTTGACCTCTATCAGCTAAAATCAGTTGGAGAGAACATTGGGTTGGTACATGGGAATGGGCAGCCAGAAAATATGCGCCCCAAAGGCAGTACCCAAACCTGGCGCGACTGGTTCAAAACAGAGAGCCGTCAAAATCCTGACGTTACTCTGCCAGCACAAGTGTGGACACCACTCTTTACGATGGGGCATTGGCCAGTTAAAGGACCTGAAGGCAATTCGGATGGTGGTCTGTAGGCTCAAATGGGCCGAGATTTTCTAACAATACCTTAACACGCTCTGGCTGTTTGACATGCTGAGTTTTTGTCAGTGGCCAAACCATTTCGCTGCATCGGATCTTGCGGCGGTGGGCAAGGGTTAACCCGTAGGCTTCGCCGGGTGCAAACGGCCGTTTATTTTTCCGGCTAACTCTGCATTGTCTAGCTTCTGGGCAAGTTGCAGAGCAGCTTGCCACTTCTGCACGGCCGTCTGCTTATCCCCGCTAAACTGATAAAAATCCCCCTGATGCGTCAGGCAATAGGCGACGTGCAGCTCATCTTTAAAGCTGGCAAATTCGCTTAGGCACTCCTTCACCAGCAGCATTGCCTCACCATAGTTTCCTTCAGAACGCTTGATTAAGCACTGCAAAAAACGAACGGCCGTCATCGACTGCCGATCTCCCATTTTTTCCAGAGCCGTGTAGCTCGCGGCGGCCAGTGCATTTGCTTCTTCCAGGCGCCCCAATACCCGACAAACGGCTGCCAAACCCTTCTTGGCCATGGCGATCTCGCCCAAATCATCCAGCCGTTGGGCCAAAGCCAACGACTCCTCCGCATAGAGGCAAGCAACCTGGTGCTGCTTTAGGCCAATCATAATAAACACCAGCAGTCGCAGCGTCTTGCAGTGCCCCAACACGTCGCCAATAGCCTGCTGCCGGTCTACGGCTTCCAGGGCAAACGCCTGGGCTGCCTCATTGTCCTGTTGGCGATGCCGCAGCCTGGCAAAGCGAGATAGGGCTGCTGCCGTTCCCTGCACATCTGCCTGTTCCTGACGCAGCATCAGCACCCGGTTGAGACGCTGTTCTGCCTCCTCATTCAAGGTTTGCTCAATGTCTAGCCGAGCCAGTTCATATTCTGCGTCAGCGATGCCAATGCCATCCTCCAGCTCGTCGTAGAGATCAAGGGCTTGCTGCAGCCATTTGCGAGCCTCGTCCTGATCCCCTTGTTCCAGGCAAGCCTGGCCCCACCAGAGCCAATTGCTGGCCAACTGACGCTCATCTTCCAGGCGCACAGCGGCGTGAAATGCGATTTTGAACGCATCACGTGCTTGCTGGAAGCGGCCACGGGCAAACCAGGCGGCTTTTAGCACGGCCGTAAATTGCAGCACCGCCTCCCACTGCTGGGTCGATTCAGCAAACTGTACGGCCGTATCGATGTTCCCCCACTCCGGCCGCATCTTTTCATAAAGAGCCACATGACGCTGGGCAAAATCAGCAAAATACGCCACGTAACGTTGCTTTGGGGCGACAGCATCTTCCAATTTATCCTGAGCAAACGTGGCTAGCAACGCGTGCTGCCGGTACCGCTTTCCCCCTAAATCGTTTAGCAGTGAGAGCTTCACCAAATCCTGCAGCCGATCCTCCACCTCATAAATATTCATCTGGACAATAACAGCAATCGCTTCAAGCCCAAAAGAACGCCCCCCAAACAGGCCGGACAGCGCAAACAAGCGACGGGGGGTTTCATCCAGATGTGCCCAGCTCAGTTCAAATGTTTCCCGGATGCGCTGGGTATCTTCAGACAGATCCAGGGGCGCAATCTGCTGCTTTAGCTGAATCACAAAACTGGCCAGCGAACGATGGGGACGATACGCCAGATAGCTGCCCGCAATGCTAAGCGCCAGTGGCAGATTGCCCACGAGCTGACATATTTCGTCAACGGCTTCCGGGTCGGCATTGGCCCGCGCTTCATCAACGTGGTGCAGCAGCAAGCGACGGCTGCTTTCTAGGGAAAACTGAGCCAACGGCACCAGCTCAGCACCGACGTCCCGCACAATGCGCTCTAAGCGACTGGTAATCAACACGGCACATCGGCCAGTATCTGGCAGCAGATCGCGGATTTTTGCTCCAGCCCATACGTCATCCAAAATCAGCAAGGCCTGCTTTTCGGCCAGCAGTCTT
>CBDUOF010000178.1:0-10525 GCA_965368765.1 uncultured Anaerolineae bacterium
ACCCCGATGAACATCCAGTAACCCTCATTCACCAAGCCGGTGATGATAACCAGGTTATCGAGCGTATTCCGCTTTATGCCATCGACCGAAGCGATCAGGTGAACCATCTGACCAGCCTGTTTGTGCCGCCACTGCCCAACCTTTCTACACTTTCTTCCTTGGCAGAGACCGTGGCCATTTTGCGCAGCCCAGGCGGTTGTCCATGGGACCAAGAGCAAACGCCCCAAAGCTTGCGCAGCGGCTTTCTGGAAGAGGCTAGCGAAGTTCTGGCAGCCCTGGATGCCGAAGATTCGGCTGGCATTCAGGAAGAGTTGGGCGACGTGCTGTACCATCTGGTGATGCAAGCTCAAATGGCCAGTGAAGGTGAGGAATTCCGCCTGACGGATGTAATCGCCGGTATTGATGCCAAACTCAAATATCGCCATCCGCATGTGTGGGGGGATTGGCAGGTGGGGGATAGTGCCGAAGTGGTGCAGAACTGGGAACTATTGAAGGCAGCAGAGAAAGCGGAGCGATCAGAAGCATCCTTGGTAGACAACGTGCCACACGCACTGCCTGCTCTAGCACGCTCGCAAAAGTTGCAGGCGCGTGTACATAAAGTGGGCTTTGACTGGCCGACAATAGCAGGCGTATACGAAAAATTGCAGGAAGAGGTTCTTGAACTTCAGGAAGCCAATTCAATTGAACACCGCACTGAAGAATTGGGTGATCTGTTGTTTGTGACGGTTAATTTGGCTAAATGGCTAGATATAGATGCTGAGACTGCCTTGCGTGAGTCAAATCTGAAGTTTAGTCAGCGGTTTAAAGCACTGGAAAAGCTTGCTAAAAGTCGTCAATTAGCGCTGCCGGATATGGATACGGATGCTTTAGAAGCACTTTGGCAAGAAGTAAAAAGCCAGTTGGCAGAACGGTAGCGGTTTGCCAAACGGTACTATGTTGGTTAAAGTAGTTGCCAAAGAGCCTTTGCCAAGAATCCTTAAGGCAAAGAAACTGACCTGTCTGTATAGGAAGGAGGCAGTGTGACGGCCGTATTGAACATTGTCTTTGCCGGAATTGCTGGTTTGGCAATATTGGCAGCCTTATATTTCGGGGGGCGCGCCCTCATTCGTCGCGGTCAGCCGACTGATTCTGCTTATAACGTCGGGCGGCTGGAAGCGCGTCGTTCTGTACAGATTGATCTGGTACGGGCGCTGGCAGCCATTATCGTGGCACTCATTTTTCTGGGTGCGTTTGGACTGACGCCCCGTCCGGTTGAGCCGCTCATTTCGCCCACAGAGCCTGTACTCCTCGAAGCGACCGACATTCCCACAGAGCCAGCAACCACCGGCCCCACCGATTTACCCACGCCCGAGCTTGCAACGCCGACCACAGAAGCGTCGCCTGTCGTGCCTTCTCCATTACCCACAACAACGTCTATTGACACACCGACCGATACACCAGCACCAACCGTGGAAACGGCCGTTGTCAGCAGTGGTGTCGGCGTGTGGCTGCGTGCTGCGCCCAGCACCGCCGGAGAGCAGTTAGAATGGTTGCTGGATGGAACTGTGCTGATCGTGCTTGCCGGGCAAGAAACGGCCGATTCGCTGCTGTGGCAGCAGGTACAAACAGAGTCTGGAACGATTGGTTGGGTTGCTGCTGATTTTATTGTGCCGGCTGACCAGCCTTAGGAAGGGTTATCCTGGGGCTAATCCGATGAATTTTCCCTCAGAGAAGTGCGCCAGTTGGAAACTGTTTCATTATATTTAGGCGATTGATGCCGAAAATACGTGTCATATAGTTCTGCATAGTGCCCTCCCTCTGACATGAGCGCATCATGGCTGCCCTGCTCGATGATGCGCCCTGTTTGCAGAACGATAATGCGGTCTGCGGCACGCACCGTGGAAAGGCGGTGGGCAATGATGATGGCGGTGCTGTTGGCCATAATGAGGTTAAGGGCCTGCTGAATTTGGGATTCGGTGAACGGATCAACACTGGCGGTTGCTTCATCCAGCACAAAAATACGGGGAGACTGCACTAAGACACGGGTGAGGGCTACCAATTGCCGCTGCCCCATCGAGAGGCGACTGCCGCGCTCACCTACTTCGCTGGCCAGGCCGTCGGGCAATGTTTCTAACCATTCGCCTTCGCCAATGCGGCGCGCCATCGCTTCAATTTCGGCATCGGTGGCGGCGGGACGGCCGTAGCGTATATTCTCGGCCACGGAACCTGCAAATAAAAAGGGTACCTGCGACACAATGCCAATCTGCTGCCGGTAGGCCGTTAGCTCAAAACTGCGTAAATCATGCCCATCAACATAAATTTTACCTTCCTGGTATTCATAGTAACGGGCAATGAGCTTGATGATGCTCGATTTACCCGCGCCCGTGTGCCCGACCAGGGCAATGCTTTCGCCTGGGGCAATGGTCAGCGTGAAGTCATTCAGCACCTGTTCTTGATCCGTATACCGGAAGGAGACATTCTCAAACACAATCTTGCCCTGTAAATCTTGGGGTTTAAGATTGCCGGTTTGGCGCACGGCCGTTTCGACATCCATGAGGGCAAAAACACGCTCAGACGCGGACAGCCCGGCCTGAAACTGACTCCAGAAAGCAGAAAGGTTGGTCACGGGAAACCAGAAGCGATCAATCGTAGCTACAAACAAATACCAGGCGGCGATAGTAATGGCGCCCGCTACAGCACTGCGACCGCCAAAATAGATGAGAACGGCCGTACCGATACCTGCCAATATGTTCAATGTTGGGAAAATATTGGCAATCACAAAGCCTCGGCGCACATTAATACCATAAGCCTGTTGATTGACCACCATAAATTCATCATAGATTGCCCGTTCCTGGCGGAAGTTCTTGGCCACGCGCACGCCCGTTACCGCTTCCTGAATCGCTTTGTTCACTTCCCCCATCGCCCGAGATCCCTGCTGGGTCACCCGTCGCGCTAAATTACGGAACGCCAGTGCCGCCAGGGCAACAAACGGAGCCATCGCCAGCACCAGCAGCGTTAGACGCCACTCAATGGCAAATAATGTGATGATCAAAATGATGGCGACCGCCATCTGGTTGATTACATCCGTGCTGAGCACGATGACTTCACCAAACTCCTGGGTGTCGCTGGTAATCCGGCTGACGATCCGCCCAGAGCTGAATTCATCATAAAAAGAGAGGTCCTGTCGTGCCGCAGCCGAAAATGCATCCTGACGCATGTCCAAAATAACGTCGGCAATCACTTCAGAGGTGAGCTGGCGGCGAATCCAGTTTAGTACCCAGTTGCCGATGCCGGTAAAGAAGACCACGCCAATGAGCAGCGGAATCAGCCGATCATTGCCACCGTCGGCCATGACGCCTACGCTGTTCGATACAATCAGCGGCAAGGCAGCACCCGCCAGCGCCATCAAAAATACGCAAGCGGTAATAATAGTGACTTTGCGTTTGTGAGGCCGAAAATAGCTCAAAATTCGTTTGAGAAGTTCTTTGTCGTTGTATTGTCGATCATACGCCTCTGCTTCGAGGCCGCGCATTATGGCTGCCATACCTGTTCCTTAAAGAAAAAGAGGAGATTAGAGACTCGAGTCTGAAACCCAATCTCCAGTCTCCAATCTCTATTTCATAAAATGCGTTGTCCCAGCAGCGACGCTGCCAGTTCCACGGCCAATTCGGCCGTTTTATTCATCGTGTCCAAAATAGGATTGATTTCCACGATATCCATGGATTGCACCCGACCACTGTCGCCTAATATTTCCATAAGCAGGTGGGCTTCACGGTAGCTGAGTCCACCGGGAACCGGCGTTCCCACACCAGGCGCTTCATCCGGATCCAGACTATCCATGTCCAAGCTTACGTGGATGCGAGAAAAGTGGCGCAGCCGATCAATTGCTTGTCGCGCCACGCTCGCCATTCCCATTTCATCCACATGGCGCATCGTGAATACGCCGATGCCACTGCCTACCAGCCGCTCTCGCTCGGCCGAATCTAGATCACGAATGCCAATCTGCACAATTTGGCGTGTCTTCAGCTTTGCGCCTGGCGTACCGACATTCACAAGCGAATCCGGTCCCTCACCTACCAGCGTAGCCACTGGCATTCCGTGGATATTGCCGCTAGGGGAGGTCTCTGGCGTATTAAAATCACCATGGGCATCTATCCAGATGACCCCCAGCGACTCATCCTGGGAAGCAGCCGCAATGGAGCCAATACTGATGCTGTGGTCACCACCCAGAAAGATAGCAAACTCCTCGGCTGCGACGCATTTTCTGGCAATGTCATAGATGTTTTGGCAAACGGCCGTAACCGTCTTTAACCGTCTGGCGCCAGTTTGGGCCACCGTTTCTTCTGGATTTGGTACTAAAACATTTCCCTCATCAAATACAGAGTGTCCCAGCCGCTCCAGCCGTGCCTGTAATCCCGCATAGCGGGCTGCACTTGGCCCCATATCTACACCGCGCCGGCTTTGGCCCAAATCCATGGGTACCCCAATGATTCGAATGTTCCGCTTGTGCAATGGTCGCCTCACTTTGCCCTTGATCCGTGACTAAAAATAGTGGTGGCACAATTGTGACCTATCCTGGACAATGCAGCAACCATGTTACAGGATCAAAAAAAGCGCAGTCGTAGCTAGCCACGACTGCGCTTTTGCTAAATCTTAGGCAGCAAGTTCACGAAGGAACCAACCGCTTAAGCATTCATGAGGGATTACCGCGCTAAATCATATTGGTAAATGTTTTGCAACTCTGTGCCACCTGTCGGGTCCACGCCAAAACCAATTACTTCTGGGCGAGCCGCGGCCACGATCAGACGCAAGAACGTCGGAATAACCGGCACTTCCTGCGAGAAGATGCGCTGCGCCTCTTTGTGGTTTTCCTCATAGTCGGCCGTACCTGGCAAAGAAGAAAGCGCGGTGTTGCACGCCTGATCAAAGGCTTCATTGCTCCAGCCAGTGTCGCCCGCAGCGCCCCAGCCACCAAAGCCTTCCTCTTCCGGGCCAGTGATTTGGCTGGTCAGGTACAGGTTGCAGCTAGGCTGAACAGCGCTGATCCAGGCAAACTCTCCCAGGTCAAAGTGACGGCCGAATAACGGTCCATCTGGTCCATCAGCAAACCATTCACTGGCGGGCACATAATACAGCTCAATGTCAATGCCGCAATCCAACATATTGGCCTTGAAGATTTGGGTCATTTGCTGCCGCATGTCATTGCCCGTGGTCGTCCCTAAGCTAACGGCAAACGGTTCGCCTTCCCAGGAGGTCGCGCGATCTGTGTAATATTCACGGATGCCATCACCATCACTGTCGATAAAACCTACCTCGTCCAGCAGGGCGTTGGCAGAATCTACATCATAAGCCCATTCGGTAAGCCCGTCCTCCGGATATAACGGATGGACGCTGGGAATGTAGGTGTGAATCACTTCAGAACGGCCGAACAAGATATTATCAACCATTCCCTGGCGATCTGTACACATGGTCATTGCCTGACGGACGCGAGCATCTTCAAACCAGTCAGGGCGGCCCTGGTCATCGCCATAATCGCCGTACGAGTTAATGCCAAAGTCAATATGCTCAAACACGGTGCCAGTCTGGAAATAAGGTGTTAGCAGCCCATTGTTCTCTGCCTCGATGAGGAAGGGTGCTTCACTGGCGGTCAGTGCGTCCTGTGTCCCTATGTCACAGGCGCCAGAAATAAGCTGAGCCATCAGTTGATTCGTGTCAGGAATGAATTTAAACGTAACGCTGTCCAAATAAGGCAGCCCCTCATCCTGACGATAGTAAAATGGGTTGGGTTCAATACTAATTCTGTCGCCAGCAACCCATTCAACAATACGAAAGGCGCCGTCGCTGACAGGCAAGCGGCTGGATTCTTCTGCTTCCAGCAGTTCAACGGCCGTAAATTGACCCCAAATGTGCTCTGGGAACGGCTGCCAAACATTGGTGAAGTAGGTGGGGTCCAGGAAGCCTGGAACACCCGTCCAGTTCAGTCCCAGATCGCTAGTGGCAGCGTAAGTGGCCGTGCGGTCAGCAACGAACTTGCCGGCAGGCGTATCGGGATTTCGGTTCAGTTCAAAGCTATAAACAGAATCAGCGGCCGTTACGGGGGTGCCGTCGGACCAAACGCGTGGCTTCAGGGTGAAGTCTACGCTCAACTGCTCCATAGTGATTGGCGAACCATCAAAGGCTACAGTTTCCTTGTCAGCATTGATCACAGAAATACCTTCTTCGAGCGTAACGGGATTACCGGTTGCGTCCAGAACGAGATCGCCTTCGTTTACTTCAACCTCACTGATAACCGCATCGCCGTCGGCCAGGCTCGGCAATTTTTCAATGCCAAGTGCCTGGTAATCGTATGAGAATGTGGTGATTTCTGTTTCAAATAGCGCCACCTGAACGGCCGATGCGGCCAGCATTGTGCCGCCGTAGGGGTACAGGGTATCTGGTTCTTGTGCCATGCAAACGATGAGATCTTTGGGTTGGGCTGGTTCGTCACTGACTTCTGGCTCCACAACCACAGTCTCAGTCACAATCTTGGTGACCTCGACGACTTCGCCTTCAACCGTAACGGTTTCGGTAACGACGCGGGTAACTTCTATGGGCTCGCCACTGGCTGGCTGACAAGCTGCAAGCAGCACTCCTCCAAGCAGGGGAATGATCGCAAAAAGCGACCATCGTTTGATAAATTTGCTAATCGACATGGGTATATCCTCCGAAATGGGTTTGTGAATGACCTGAACGCGCGGTTCTAAACGTTGTCGGCCTGAGCGGTCGGCGTTTGTTTAGATGTTTGTTTGGGTCACTGGGTTGGATTGATTCGGCCGAAGAATCCAATTTCTAAAGTTGTTTGAGCATTATAAACGGAAATGGAGTAAGTGTCAATTAGGTGTCATTATAGTGTCTAAATGGTATTAATTAAGGGCTGTTGCCCATTGTCGCTGGCCTCATATAATTCATTCATGAGATTATCGCTGTTACAAAATCATCTTTTGGGTTGGCCCGTAAATTGGAGCGAACTATTTGGCCGAGAAGCACCGCTTCTAATTGAAATTGGATTTGGTGGCGGCCATTTTTTGGTGGATTTGGCAGAGAAACGGCCGTCTGCCAATGTTCTTGGTGTGGAGATATCCTTACCGGCCATTGATCGCGCTGAACGAAAGATAAATACGGCCGCTTTAGACAATGTCCGCTTATTGCAAAGTGATGCCCGCTATTTGCTCCAGGCGTTGTGCGCTACCCAGACAGTGGCAGAGGTATACATCAACTTCCCCGATCCGTGGCCCAAAGCTGGACATCACCATCGCCGTCTCATTAGTCTGGACTTTTTGCATTTGCTGGCAACGCGAATGCTGCCAGGCGGTCTGTTGGAGATTGGCACGGATCATGCGGCATATGCCGAGGCCATCACAGAAGCGCTTGAAGCCACCCCTTATTTTAACAGTCGCTTGCCCACGACGTTTGTAACAGAAGATAATGAACGCCTGCGCACAAAATATGAGCAGATTGGTTTGGCTGAAGGGCGTATTTGCCATTACTACAAATGGGTGCGTAACGATTCACCCGCACCTAATCACTTTCCCGTCCCAAAGGAGCTTCCCATGCCTCACGTCGTTCTGCAGTCCCCGCTAGAGTTAGACGCGATTCAACAACAGTACGGCCGTATGCGCATTTCTGAAGAGGATTGCCACATAAGCTTTATGGAGTTGTTTCGAGCACACGAAGGAAAGGCACTGTTTGTGGAAACGTACTTGCGGGAACAGCCACTCTCGCAGCGTCTGGGATTGGTTGTACGACAGCGTGAGCCAGGCAACTACGTTATTAGCCTGCATGAATTGGGTTTCCCTCGCCCAACTGCCGGGGTGCATTTGGCCATCGGCCATCTGGCAAAATGGCTCATTGGCCTGGATGAGGAAGCCACGATTCTGCACCATAATTTGCAGGTTGAGTTGCTGGATCTGGATTTGAACCATGCAACTTGATCTGGAGCTTTACCGGGAAGAAGCGCAAGTTGAAACAAATGTACGGATTAGCTATGTGCATATCGCTCCGGAACGGCCGCTGCACACAATTGTTTTTGTCCACGGTTTTGGTGGGCGGGCCCGGCAGTGGCGTTACCAAATTGAGGAATTTGCAATACACAATGAAGTTGTGGCGATAGATTTGCGCGGACACGGCCGTTCCTCGCGCCCTGCCGATGGGTATGGAATGGATCGCATTTTGGCCGACATTATGGCGGTGCTGCGTCGCTGCGACGTGAATCGGCCGTTTGTGCTGGCGGGGCATTCTTACGGCGTTGCCATTGCCACTGAGTTTGCCTGGCGTTTCCCGGAGCGGCTGAGCCACCTAATCTTAATTGCCGGTGCGGGCGAGTACACCATTTCCCCGGCCTACCGGTTCATGTTTCGCTTACCAGAGACGCTGCTGCGTCTGCTGCAGCCTGTGGCCAATCGGGTCATGGACGCCTCGCTTTATGCCCTGCAGGAGATGTATTTGCACAATATGCGCCAGTGGCGAGGTTGGGACAAATTTCCACAGCTTAAGCCAGCGACCATGGTTATTTTGGGAAATAAGGACCACGTCCTGCCCCAGGAAGCGTTTGAGCGGGTAGGGGAACTGGTGCCGCCGGGCTCTGAGGTGATCAATGTTGGCGTGTCGGCACATATGGTGATGCTGGAGCGGCGCGACGCAGTAAATCGAGCTATCGAGCGATTTTTAGAGATGGATACGGCCGTCCCGGCGCATCAACGTTGGCGCAGTGGCGCTACCCAGGGCGGACGCGGAGGGCTGCTGGCAGAGCGCCCCTGGCTGGCAAGTTATGAAACGGCCGTGCCACCAACCATTGATATTCCACGGCTGCCCTTAACGCGATTGCTCGATCGAGCCTGGCGCCGTTTTCCCAATCGGCCGGCCTTGCGTTTTATGGGGTACACCTTGCGCTACCGGTCACTAAGTGCTCAAGCGGGTCGGTTTGCCAATGGTTTGCTGGCGTTGGGCATTAAAAAGGAGGCGCGGGTGATGCTGCTGCTGCCAAATGTGCCGCATCTGGTCATTGCCTTCTACGGCACGCTGCGCGTTGGTGGCATTGTGGTGATGGCAAATCCGCTGGACTCCGCTGAAGAGGTTGCCAGACAGGCCGCCGCTACTGGAGCGGAGGTGTTGGTAACGCTGGGGCGGTTTGCGGAGACGGCCGTTCAGGTAAAAGCGCAAAGTGGGGTGCGGCACGTCATTTATGCTCAGATAGCGGATTATTTGCCACTCGGTAAAAAGATGATGGCGGCGCTGCTGCCAGGCCAGCGAAAGGTGGATCGCCCGCTGCGTGTTTTGGAAGGTGGCGACTTTTTCTGGGGACGCTGGTTGCGAAAATATAGACCAGAGCCACCTAAAATTGAGGTGAGAGCGGCGGATACGGCCGTTATTCAATTTACGAGTGGCACAACGGGCATTCCTAAAGGAATTATGCTCAGCCATCTTAATTTGGTGGCGAACACGATGCAGGTGCGGCTTTGGTTGACGGACGTGAAGGATGGCCGCGAAGTGGTGCTTTGTGTCGTGCCATTTAGCCACGTCTACGGCATGACGTCGGCCATGAATATGGCAGTTAGCATCGGAGCAAGCATGATCTTGCTGCCCCGCTTTGAAACGGAACAGGTGCTGCAAAGCATTCGCCGCTACAAGCCGACACTGTTTCCTGGCGTGCCCTCAATGTATGTCGCCCTAAATAATTTCTCAGGCGTGCGGAAATTTGGTATTCAGTCAATTCGTGCCTGTATTAGCGGGGCAGCTCCTTTGCCGATTGAGGTGAAGGAGACGTTTGAGAAATTAACCAAAGGAAAATTGGTGGAAGGGTATGGCTTGAGCGAGGCCAGTCCTGTGACCCATTCCAATCCAATAAACGGCCGTCACAAAGTTGGCTCGATTGGATTGCCTTTGCCAAGCACAGAAGCGAGGATTGTAGATTTGAAGACGGGAAGGCGTTTGGCAGCCGGTCAAATTGGCGAGCTGGTCATTCGTGGCCCACAGGTGATGCTGGGCTATTGGCAAGATGCCGCTGCCACCCAGGATGTGATTGACGCCGAAGGCTGGCTGCATACAAATGATGTGGCTCGAATGACAGAAGATGGCTATTTCCAGATTATTAGTCGGCGGCAAGACAGCTGGCAAGGTGACGATAGCGGGCTGGCGTTTCCGCGAGATGTGGAAGAGGTGATCTACGAGCTGCCGGAAGTGAGTGAGGTAGTTGTCGTTGGGATTGCCAATCAACCGGTGGCGTTTGTTAGTCTGAAGGCAAAAAATCGGCTTCCCGCCAAAACAATTATCTCCTTTTGCCAACGCCGTTTGCCGCCGAGCCAGGTGCCGCGCCTGGTGATTTTTGTGAAGGATTTTCCACGCAGCTTTATTGGCAAGGTGTTGCGCAGAGAGCTGGTCTCGCAATATAAGCAGGAAATTATCGCTGAAGCCGGGAGTGTGGGGCAGCATTTGGCGGGGCTGGAGGATACGGCCGTAGAGTAAAAAACGAAGGGTGAAAAGTGATTCTTACGCGGCGTGCAATTTAGAT
>CBDUOF010000179.1:0-10515 GCA_965368765.1 uncultured Anaerolineae bacterium
GCGTAGTGGAGAACCGGCGTAAGAAGCTGCCGGACGACACCCATCCCCAGCGGGTCATTAAATATGAACAGCCCAAAGGGGAACCGGTGCGGGTAGATTGTCCGCCCGTTTGCCTGCCCCGGCTGGTAGACCCGTCAGTGCCTTTGTTTATTACCGAAGGGCAGAAGAAGGCAGATGCCCTGGCGACGTTAGGCGCTTGCGCCATCGCCCTCACCGGCGTCTGGAACTGGAAGCAGCGCAACAAGTACGGCGGCACCGTGTTTACCAACGACCTGGACTATATCGCCTGGGAGAACCGGCCGGTTTATTTAGTCTTCGATTCTGACGTGATGACCAAACATGGCGTACGGCAAGCCTTAGAACGGTTTACCGACCATCTGAAGCGGAAGGGGGCGATGGTAAACCACGTCTATCTACCCCAGCTGGAGGATGGCAAGACCGGCGTTGATGATTGGCTGGTGGCCACAGGGAAAGGGATAGATGACCTCATCGCCCTGTCTCAGGGACCGCGACCCGAACCGAAAGCCACCCCGCCCAGGGTGGAGCTGCTGGACGAAGCACCAGCCCGGCTGGTACGGCCATTGTCGCTCATAGACGGCCGGACCTACGCCGCTACCTGGTGTTACGTCAAAATCTCACAAAGCGAAACGCAGAAGAAGGACGGCACCATCGTGCGGCATGACCCACCGTTGGAGCGGTTTGAGAAGCGACTCTTTATTCTGCGCGATGACGGCCTCATCTTTGGCGACGGGGGGCAGGCACCACTGGAGAAGCTGCCGCTGGAGATTTACCTACCGGAAATCCCGCTGGCCGAGCGGCTGCTCTCCACGCCGGGATTGAAAGCGTATGCGGTCGGTTACCGGCCAGAGCCCACGGCTGTGTTTCAGCAGGTGAAGGCGGTGGTCAATCGCTTTATCGACTTTGATCACTCTCTGGCCGACCAGGACACGATGGCTGAACTGGTCGCCTGCTACATTCTGGCCACCTGGTTCCTGGATGCCTTTACGGTGACCAGCTACCTTTGGCCCAACGGCGACCGGGGCAGCGGCAAGACCCAGCTGCTCCTGGTCATTGCTGAGCTGGCGTATCTGGGCTATCTGGTGCAGGCCAGCGGCTCTTTTGCCGCCCTGCGTGACCTGGCAGATTACGGCGCCACGCTTGCTTTTGATGACGCTGAGGATTTGTCCGATCCGCGCAGCACCAGCGCCGAGAAGCGGGCGCTACTTTTAGCTGGCAACCGGCGGGGCAGCACTGTCCCCCTGAAGGAGAAGGATGCCGAGCAGAATTGGGTGACCCGGCATGTCAATACCTTTTCCTTTCGCCTCTTCTCCGCCATCCATCTGCCGGACCACGTGCTGGCCAGCCGGACGATTATCGTCCCCTTGATTCGCACCCCGGACCGCTACCGGGCCAACGCCGACCCGCTGGAGCGCAAGCTGTGGCCCCATGACCGGCGGCAGCTGATTGACGATTTGTGGTGCCTCGGCCTGTCCTATTTGCCGGTGGTGAAGCTGTGTGAGGGGTTGGTCAACCAGGAAGCGAGGTTGACTGGACGCAATCTGGAGCCGTGGCGCTCCATTCTGGCGGTGGCACGCTGGTTGGATGATGAGGGGTGTACAGGATTGTGGGACCGGCTGGAACAATTGTCCTGGATTTACCAGGAGGAGCGGCCGCAGCTGGAGACGGATGATTTCCCCAGCCTGGTGCTGCGCAGCTTGCTTCAATTTTGTGCCAACCATGCCAACTGTGCCAACCATGCCAACCATATGGCGCATGGCAGTCAGGTGCACTGGCTGTTTAGTTCGAGCCAGTTGGTCGATGAACTGGTGGAGATTGCTATCGAACTAGACGTGTCGTTGGACACCAATCGCAGCCTGACCCAACAGGTGGGTATGGTCCTGCGCAAGATGCGGCTGACAAAGCCAACCCGTCTTGGTGGCAGGGGACAGCGGCAGTGGTTGGTCACGGAAAAAGAGTTGAAGCGGTGGGCCACAGCTTATGGACTAGAATGGCCTTTAACTTCTGACAATGACGATACGAACTAACGGGTTGCTGTACTCCGTCAGGTTGGCATGGTTGGCATGGTTGGCTTGAGGGTGAATAAAATTTGCAAACATCAAGCTGTTCGGCCGATCCTTCCAAGATTTACTTTCGGCAAAATTTAATAAGGAGGCACGAAAATAGAAACATTTCAGGAGGTATTTTTGAACAAACAAACTTCTTGCAAACATTCCGATGTAAATGAGGCCGCAATTTTTGAGCTGTTTGAACGATTGGCAAATTTGGGCCAACGTATTCGCAAGTTTAACACCGCGCCGAATCATACGAAGGTAAATTTAGCAGATTCTCAATCATACGATTGTGGACAAGATCAGGATTAATCTAACAATTTTTGTCAACTATACTTACTTGTATTCCCGAAAGTGCCTGATTGTGGCAGCATCTTGTACAATCCTGTTATGGCAGAAACTTGGATAACTGTGCAAGAAGGGGTCACGCTAACTGGCTACCATGCTGATCATCTGCGACGATTGATCCGTGCTGGAGAGATTGTTGCTATGAAAAAGGGAAATGCTTGGTGGGTGAGTCAGGAATCATTGTTAGCGTATTTCAAGCAGGCTAGTAAAACAGCCGATAAGAGATGGGGACCTAAGTCCAAAGAGTAAATAACTAAATATTGTGTTCGCTTGAGCGCGCTTGATTTGATATAATATGTCTTATTGATACGACATATTATTTAAAAAAGCAGGGCCGTGTTGTTGCGGGAACAACAACATGGCCCTCATCCAGTTGCCAAAGGATCTTGGCGCTGGACTGCAACGATTTTAGCATATTCGAGCATTTTCGTTTCTTGAAAGTTGCCCGAATGCTAACCTGATAACAGTCCTGCCACTCAAGAGGTGACAGGACTGTTTGTTTTTAGGAGAAGATAAATGAAAGTTCAGGTACAAATTGCAATTAGTCTAATTTCCCTCCTTTCATTGTTAACCTACACACTTGTACATACCGGCAGTTCATTGTCTCGGTACGTTCATCCTTCCATTGTTGGCTACGTCGCGGCATTTGGTATTGAGGTGGCAGTTATATGTTTGTCCCTACGCATTAGTCAATTACGACGTAGTAAAGATTCATCAGATTTTTTTCTTTTTGTCTTATTTGGCGTGGTGTTTGTCTCTGCCATTGCCAATGTTATAGAGGATTTCTCGGCCATTCAATCTGAATCTTTAACACTTGAAAGTTTACGTCAACTAGATCCGATTCAAGCTTTTATTGGAGTATCTGCAACCGGATTGGTTTCATTAATGGTTTTAGCTTTGGCCGAAATTGTTGGGACGGATGTAGACGCAGCTGTCCACAGAATTGTACAAAGCTCAGGACCTAAAATTCAACAACCAGTGGCTTCCAATTTTGATATTACTTCTTCTAAAACCAAAACAGGGTGAAAACTTTGTCAAATACTGGCATTTCTTCCAGTGTTGAACAGGCGCGTGCGGTTAAAGCAAAACTAGATGTGAACAATAAATTGCAAGCTCAAGGTAAGTTGATCGTTTTCATTGAAGAAAACCCCACGGTCAGTTTAGCTGAAATTGCACAGGATATAAGTAGGTCAAGGACAACTATTTCTAATTATTTACAGGAACTACAAGGAACTGGTCGAATACAGAAAAGTAGCGATGAATGGCATGTAAACCAACCTGGACGATAAGGATATGATGATGAAAAAATTTGCAGCAATATACGTACGAACCTCTTCTGAACATCAAGCCGAACGATGCAGCCCGGATGAACAGGAACGCGACTGCCGAGAGCTTGCTGAACAAAATGGACTAACAGTTGTGGCAGTCTATTCTGATATAGAGCGATACCGAGCAAAAAAGAGGCTTGTTGATCCCTCCGGCACACGCACAGATCGACCTGGTTTAAACCGTATGTTAAGTGATGCTGCTGCTGGCAATTTCGGAGTCATTCTTGCCTGGCGCGAAGACAGACTTTATCGGGGATTACGGGCTATGATGTTTGTTTTAGACGTTATCCAAGAGAATCATCTGGAAGTAATACTCGTGAAAGATACCTTTGATCCAAAAATGGCACCCATTAAAGCATGGGTTGCTGGGATGGAACTCGAAGCCATAAAAGAACGAATGACAATGGGGGTTAAAGCGCGACTACGGGCAGGCAAGGCAAATACGGGTCAGGATCGGTATGGATACGAGAGAAATGGCGAAAAAATAATTGTAGTTGAAGAAGAAGCCAAATGGGTTCATCAAATATTTGAATGGTACAATAATCGCGTTCCACTTAAAGAGATACGAAGACGCCTCATCTACGCTGGAGCTCCCCAGAAGGGTTCCAGTAGACCCCGCAAAATTGAATGGGCAATCAGCTCAATTCAAGGCATTCTCAAAAGCGCTTACAATTACGCCTATGGGGTGAAAAGATATACGAGAGCAGGGGAAACTTTTGAGATTCCGATTGAACCCATTATTACCATCGAGACTTATAATCGTTATGTTGAAGTTAGGGAGTCCAATAGATTATATCCTTCCAGAAATGTTAAAAGAGACTATTTAATTGGTGGGCTAATGTATTGCCAATGTCCTCGTAAATGGGGTGCTCGCGGATCGTCTTATAAAAAGGGTAAAAAAAGACGTTCACAGGCAACAGGCGTATATTTCTGTGGTCAACGGCATGAGGAAGTTAGACACCTTGATTGCCCAAAGACGATTGGAAGCAAGAAGGCCGATGATTACGTTTGGAGCAAAGTTGTTGAGGTATTGGACCAGCCAGATGTCTTAATTTCGCAGGCCAGAAAGCATGTACAAGAATGGCATACACGTTTTGAAATGAATCTAGATCAACGTGACAAGCTTCAAAAAGAATTAGACCAACTTCTCGTGGAAAGACAATGGATTATTACGCGGGCCCGAAAAGGGAAAATCACAGATGAAGATATGGAATACCAAATAGGAACCATATCTGTACAAGAGCAGTATCTTAAACAAGAGTTAGCCGGAGTCCAGATATTTGATGATCTGCCAGAAATTGACAACTGGGAGAAACTCGCCCTAGAGCATCTGATGAATTTGCAAGCTGGCTTAGATTCTTTAAGTCAGGAAGTAATGGATGAGGACGGTAAAAAAGAGCAATTTCAGTTAAAAAGAGATATTGTTTTGGCTTTGGTAGAGAAGGTATTAATTGGTAAGAATCGGAAAATGAAGGTGATTTTCAAGCTAGATGTGCTATCGCTTCTTGGAATTGACATCAATAGCACATCTAGCGGGAATAGCTCTACTAATTCAAAACTTGCTGCGAACAAATTGGACGGAATTTATAGCCGTACACAATCATGCCTTCTTCGCCGTCTGTGCGCAGTTTGCGGGTCACCATTTCTACTGGCATCCCGATGCTTAGTTCGCTTTCATCTATATCTGTAAGTTGGGCGGTGACAATAGGACCCTCTTCCAGCTTTACCAGCGCCACGGTGTAAGGCGCGTTGTGTTCAAACCCTGCCGGAGCGTCATAAATAGTAGTGAAGGAGTAAATCTCACCCAGGCCCGTAAAGGTGTAAAGCTCATAAGCGGGAGCCTTACATTCAAGGCAAACATCGCGCGGCGGAAATAGTTTGGTGCCGCAGGTATCGCAGGTTTCGCCTACTAATTTGTATCGCTGTTCTTGTAATCGCCAATGGCGTGAAACTTCCATTATTTTGTCTCCCACTAAGGTTCAGGTTCAAAAACGGCCGCATCCAACATCATCTATTTGCGCCGTTTGTCACAATGTATTATCAACAAAAGCTCTCTCATTCACTGCCAGTAACGAAGAAAAACTGTCAAAAGCTATCAGAGAGAGCTATTTCAGCGTGTTATGTTAACTATCGGTGCGCAAAATGTGCGTCACGGCCGTCGCCCCACTCCCCCCTAAATTTTGCGCCATGCCGATTTTGGCATCTGCAATTTGATTATCACCTGCCTGTCCACGCAGTTGGCGAGCCACTTCGACGATCTGGTACATGCCTGTCGCCCCACCCGGATTGCCCCGTGCTTTGAGTCCGCCAAAGGTGCTGATAGGAATACGGCCGTTTCGCCCAATCTCCTCATCCCGCGCCAGTTGCCAGCCCTCACCCGGGGCGGCAAAGCCAGCCGCTTCCAGCGACAGTGCAGCCATCACCGTAAACGAATCGTGCAGCTCAAACAAGTCAATCTGCTCATGCGTAACGCCCGCCGCCTGCATGGCACGCTGCGCACTTAGCTCACTGGCACGCAGATGCAGCATGTTTTTGCGATCATGGAGTGACAACGTGTCCGTCGCCAAGGAAGAACCAACAATGCGGACTGGCTGAGGCACCATATCCTGCGCCCTATCGTGGCTGGTCACAATGACTGCTGCCGCGCCATCGCCGCTGGGTGCGGCATCAAACAGGCTGACGGGCGTGGCAACCGGCGGCGCACTGGCAAAACGCTCTGCTTTTAGCCGATTGCGGAACATCGCCAGCGGATTGTCGGCACCGTTGGCATGGGCGTTGACGCTGAAATTGGCAAAATCATCAACCGCTAGGCTGTATTCATGCAGGTAACGGCGCATCAGCAGCGCCCCCATGCCCGCCACGGTCAGGCCGTGGATCGCTTCATAATCGGCGTCGAGCGTACTGGCCAGAACGGCCGTTACCGAACTACCCACCCGATCCGTCATTTTTTCGACGCCAACAACCAGTGCAGTTTCGATCAGACCGCTTTTTACAGCCAGCACCGCCTGGCGCAAGGCCGCACCACCCGATGCATCCGCCGCTTCTACGGTCACGGCTTCAATGCCGCGTAACCCGGCAAAATCAGCCACTAATGCGCCCAGGTGCATCTGATTACTTAGCTGCCCGGCAGCCATGTTGCCCACAAACAGGGCATCTACTTTGCTCACATGGGCATCGTCCAGCGCCGCCTCAATGGCATACCATGCCAAATGGCGAATCGACGTGTCCCACATCTCTTTAACTTCCGTTTGGCCAAGGCCAATAATTGAAACATCCATAATTTGATCTTCTTATCGCAAAGTCGCAGGTGAAAACGGGAAAGTTCTCTGAATTAAAAAACAGTGATTCTCCCATTTTCCCTGAGTAAACCACAAAGAAATAGCGATTTTTATGTCAACAGAGTTATTGTGGTTTACCCACCAGCGACGGATTGGCTTAACGATTTGCATGTGGGCAGACCTGAATTCGTCCCCTACCAATCGTCAGGCGTAAATTTAAGACAGCTTGAGCTTTTCCCGATACCGGGTATAGGTGGCGTAATTAATTTCCGTACGGCGGCTGATATAGGCTTCCGTGGTGGTGGCCAACTGCTGAACTTCAGGTAGCTTGTCGGTCACTTCGATGTCGAAGGCGTCGGAGCCAGCGCCAGAGCCATAGCTGACCATCAAAATGCGATCACCCGGTTTAGCAATGTCCAGAATGGCTGTCAGGCCAATCATGGTCGAGCCAGAGTAGGTGTTGCCAATGCGGGGGCTGAGAAGCCCTGGCTGAATCTGTTCTTTGGAAAAACCAAGCTGTGCCGCCACCCGCTGCGGGAATTTGGCATTGGGCTGATGAAAGACCGCCCACTCATAGTCAGCAGAGGTCGTGTTCAGCGATTCCATCAACATTTCGGCCGCGCCTGCCACATGTTTGAAGTAGGCGGGCTCACCGGTAAAGCGGTCGCCGTGGGAAGGATATTCGGCATGGGCACGCCGCCAAAAGTCAGGCGTGTCCGTCACGAAGGAGTAAGAGCCGTTAATGAGCGCCACAGATTCGTCACCGGGGCCCAGCAAAACGGCCGCTCCGCCTGCGGCAGCCGTATATTCCAAGGCGTCTCCAGGGCGTCCCTGGGCAGTATCCATGCCAATGCTGAAAGCATAATGCGCCATACCAGAACCTACAAAGCCGATGGCGGCCTGCATCGCTTCGGTCCCGGCCTTACAGGCAAATTCCCAGTCGCCAGCCATGGTATTGGGCACAGCGCCAATGGCCTCAGCCACGATGGTGCTGCTGGGCTTAACGGCATACGGGTGGCTTTCACTGCCCACCCAGACAGCACGAATCTCTTGCGGATCAATGCGAGCGCGCATCATCGCGTTCCGGGCGGCTTCAATAGACATGGTGATGACGTCTTCATCTAATCCATTAACCGCTTTCTCCACGATGGGCGTGCCGCCTGTGCCGTTGGTCCACATTTTGGAGACCTCGCTGGCGGGCAGACGGTAGCGCGGCACGTAAGCACCATACCCTACAATCCCGACGCTACGGTCGGGTTTCATCAGTCCATTTTTGGGTTGATAGTCACTCATTGTTTCCTCTGTTTCGATTATCCGGAATCGGTAAATAAACGGATGACCGTTGATGATTTACTGATTCACATTAAGTATTTCTTTGGCGCGATCCACATGAATCCTGCGTTCGGAAACAAGTTGATCGGCAACTTGCTGAATCAATGTTTCCGGCACACCTGCGGCCATGGCCACCTGTCGGGCATGGAGGGCCATATGCCCTTTTTGAATGCCCACTGTGGATAGGGCGTTGATGGCGGCCAAGTTTTGTGCCAGGCCCACAGCGGCCATCACCTGCGCCAGCTCTGGAGCGGAGTCTACATCTAAAATTTTCATCGCGACGCGAGCGGTGGGGTGAACCTTGGTCGCACCGCCTACCATGCCCACGGCCAGGGGCAGCGTGATTTCGCCGAAGAGGTCACCATTTTCATCCACGTGCCAATCGGTAAGCGATTGGTAACGGCCGTCTTTGGCCGCATAGGCATGGGCACCGGCCTCAACGGCGCGCCAATCGTTGCCGGTAGCAATACAGACGGCATCAATGCCGTTCATAATGCCTTTATTATGCGTAGCGGCCCGGTAAGGATCGACGACCGCAAAGGCGTTGGCTTCTTCAATTAGGCGGGCCACGTCAATGCCAGAAAGCTCAGCCGTCGCCAACTGTGCCGCTGGAATGGTGCAGCGTGCCGTGGCGGTGCGCTGATCGGCCAGATTAGAAAGGATGCGCAGGCTGGTACGGCCGTTGGTGAGTTCAGCAATGCGCGGAGCAAGCGCTTCCAGCGCCGTATTAATGGCATTGGCCCCCATTGCATCGCGCGTGTCAAAATGCAGGTGCACGATGAGCATTGGGCCGACGGGGGTGTCGAGAAACGGCCGTACCTCTATATCCCGTGACCCACCGCCCAGGCGAACAATCACGCGATCACAGCAGTTGGCTGTTTCCAGCAAGTTTGCCTTATTTGCTTCAATCGCCGCCATTGCGGCAGCCATATCGGGAATATCTAGCACCTGAATTTGGCCAATCATCACGGGGTCTGTTGCTTCAGTGGAAAACCCGCCCCCAGCCCGAATTTTCTTGGCGGCATTGCTCACAGCGGCCAAAACGCTCGGCTCTTCAACAGCCATCGGGATGAGATAATCCCGGTCGTTGATCAAAAAGTTGACGGCAATGCCCAGAGGCAAGGCAAAGGTGCCGAGGCTGTTTTCAATCATTTTATCGGCCTGCTCGTTGGCCAGCCCGCGCTCTTTAAGGACGTTAATGTCATTTACGTCAAGCCCGGCCCATTTGGCCACAATGTCGACTCGTTCAGCTAACGGCCGTTTGTAAAATCCCGGTAATCGTGATGATCTTTCGCCCAATGTTTGCTCCTTCTTGTTTGTTGCAGATTGCCCAAATTGCTTCAGCTTTTGTGTTTTGTTTTGTTGGAGGACAGCCCTCAGCGATTCATAGGACCTCATGCCAATTACCAGCGAGCAGGTCTTGGCCACCACCACCTCTGACTATAGCGGGGAAAAACTGTCAAAAGCTGTCAGGAGGGTTTAGAAGGAGCTATCAAAACCTCTCGCTCTCATGCGTACCAGAGGTAGCGCAACAGCACCACCAGCTTTTCCGTTTTGTGAGACTTGGAGAAGAAGTGGGCAGGCGAATCTCTATTTTTGGGAAAAAGGGGAGTCTTGTTGAACACTTTGAATTGGGAGAACGTTTATTCCCCCCACATTTTGTGCCAGGCAACGGGCGTTGGCTGACGAAATTGGCTAATCACTTCCGACGCTTTTGACCCCCCACAGATGTTGATTTGATTCACCGGCTCCCGGATATGCGTGACTGCAAGGGTCATCCCCTAACTCAATGGAGTCAGTTAAGGATGGATCATAGTCACAGTCCTGCATCGAAGAGGCAAGCATACAGGCTGAAACAACAAAGATGGTTGCAACAGCCATGAGAATGACCAGTATGACGATAAAAGTAGCCATTTTCGTATTCAATCCTCCTAGCCGAATTTCTGTAAAAAGTAAATCCTATTGAGAACAACCTAAAAAGTCAGCAATTTCCAGATTAATTTGGCTGAGATCGGCCGTTCCGGGTTCGGGATAATCGTTTTGCGGTGTAGAGGCTATTGTCTGAAACAGAGTCCCGTTTACATCAGAGCCTTGTGGCCGCCCGCCCGTCAGCAGGATTAAGACTTGAGAATTCTCATCAAGGAAAGTTTTATCTGTAAG
>CBDUOF010000180.1:0-10488 GCA_965368765.1 uncultured Anaerolineae bacterium
TTGCTCGTTACCACAGTGACATTGATACGGTTGTGGTTCAGTTTGTGAATACAGCTGGTGGCACCCCGATAGTTCCGCTTTTCGATACACAAGGTGGCACCAAGGTAATGGTATCGAATATCATTTACAACCGTATTGTCCGGATTCTACGCCAGTAATCGATTTTGCGATGGGCGGTGAATTGACCCTCGCTTCAGAAGCGATAAAATGACGGTTTCTTTGAAAAGCGCTTTGACAATACTTTTTATCGTTTTGCCAGTATCCGATTCCAGTTACAGGCTCCTGGCGGCGAAACCATAAGCAGCAGGCCCGAAAAAATGATAAGCTAATAAGTAATTTTTAACACAAAACCGTTTCGTTTTCAGGATTTTCCTTTGAAGTAATCTCCGTCGATCTTTAGATTATTCCCCTTGTACGCGTCGAGGCAGAGAGAGTGGCAGGGGCAATTAAGCGCATTGTCTTACAGTGCTCGATGGATCATCGTCTTGAAAGATCGTGCTTACCGGCTAAATTTGGGTGAACGATTGGCAACGGCCGTTTCCCCATTCCCCCATCCATTGTTATAATTCCCAGCCTTGCAAACAAACAGGGCAGCAAAGGAACGTTCATGACAAACTCGATTCAGAAAACAATTCTTGGCAACGGTCTCACCGTCGTACTCAAAGAGATGCACCATGCCCCGGTCGCCAGCTTCATGGTTTGGTACCGTGTAGGCAGCCGCCACGAAAAGCCCGGCGTCACCGGCGTGTCTCACTGGGTCGAGCACATGATGTTCAAGGGCACCCCCGCCTTCCCCAACGGCTCGCTAGATGGTCTCGTTTCCCGCGAAGGTGGCTTCTGGAACGCTTTCACCTGGGTAGATTTCACCGCCTACTATGAAACGATGCCCGTCAACAAGATTGAGCTTGCCCTGCAGCTGGAGGCCGACCGTATGATAAACACTATCATGACCCCAGAAGAGGTAGAATCGGAACGCACTGTGATCATGTCTGAACGGCAGATGTATGAGAACGATCCCTCTTTCCAGCTAAACGAAGAGCTCAATGCCATCGCGTTTCGCGTCCATCCCTATCACCATGAGGTCATTGGCGATATGGCCGATTTAACAACCATGAACCGCGACGATTTGCACGGACACTATCGGCGGCATTATGTGCCCAACAATGCCATCATCATTGGCGTGGGCGATTTTGACCAAAATGAGATGCTGCGGCAAATTGAAGCTCAGTTTGGCAGCTTGCCCCCTGGCGAACCCGCTGCGCCGATCACCCGGCAAGAGCCGCTCCAAAAAGGGGAGCGGCGTGTGGTGGTGCAAGGCCCCGGTGACACCGCCTACCTAACGGCTGCCTACCGCGCGCCGAACGCAGCCCATCCGGATTACTTGCCGCTGGTTTTGCTCAATGCAGCCTTTGCCGGTGGCAGCAGTCTGGGGATGTTTGGCAGTGGCGGCAGCAACAAAAGCTCGCGGCTGTACAAAGCGCTGGTCAACAGCGAACTGGCCGCGAGCGCCTACGGCAGCCTCACGCCGACCATCGATCCCTTTTTATATACGATTAATGCCGTGGTGCAGGCCGGACGTTCTTTGGCTGAAGTAGAAGCGGCGCTAGATGCAGAATTGGCTCGGCTGGAATCCACTCCCATTACGAAAGAAGAGTTGGCCAAAGCACTTAAACGGGCCAAGGCTGAATTTGTATTGGCTGGGGAGAGCATTACTGGGCAAGCACAGCTTTTGGGCATGACGGAAGCGGTCATTGGCGATTACCAATGGTATGAAACGGTACTGGAGCGATTGAACCAGATTACCCTGGAGGACATTGAACGCGTCCGGGCAAGCTATTTGCGGCCGTCTCAGCGCACAATTGGTTGGTATGAACCAGAAACGGTGACGGGATGATGCAATTTTTCCGACAGACGATGGTGACGGTCGTTTTGATGAGTTTCATTGCCGGTTGTGGGCCGGGTGATGGGCTGAATCCCGATGGAAGTGGGCCAGTGGAACCGATGACTGGAACGGCCGTTCCAGCCACGCAGCTCTCTGCGCCAACCGCTATTCCTGCGGATCCAACACCCGACGCGCCCCCAATTGCAGCAACCGGGACGCCACCGATCACGTCACAGCCCATTGTGCCAAGCGCTGCACCCCCCACGTCCAAAATGAGTGCCAACGCCGATGTGCTTTTTGTGTCCG
Organism: uncultured Anaerolineae bacterium; assembly: GCA_965368765.1. Lineage (GTDB taxonomy): Bacteria > Chloroflexota > Anaerolineae > Promineifilales > Promineifilaceae > Leptofilum. The sequence continues at coordinate 2,189 of CBDUOF010000180.1, forward strand.
CCAGGGAAACGGCCGTTGGTCTCTGGTCATTCTCTGTAGAAGTCGCGCATCCAGATACAGGCTGGGACGATTACGCCGATGGCTGGGACGTTGTCCTGCCCGATGGCACCATAGCCAAAGCCAGCCCAGATGACCCATTTACCCGTTTACTGCTGCACCCACATGAAACAGAGCAGCCTTTCACCCGAAGCCAAAGCAATATTCCCATCCCTCCTGAGATCACCACAGTAACGGTGCGCGCGCACGATCTGGTCGATGGTTTTGGCGGGCAAGAAGTGATCGTGGATTTAACGGCCGTTTCTGGCGAAAACTATGAAGTTACCCGACTAAACCAATAGTGCTGTAATTTCGTAATGAGGCACAGCGTAATTTTGCCCGTCATTTACTCAGTTATTCAGGTACTCAACGACCTGCAACCCTTATGAAATCAATCGGTCAAGCCCTCCTGGACGCCATCAAACATCTCAATATTGTGCGCAACCTGCCTAAATACTTTGATGAGGAAGAGCAGCGGCTGGCGGTGCAATCAGTCATTATTGGGGTGGTGGTGTGGGCTTTTGTGTTTAGCCTGAAAACGGCCGTTCACTGGCTGTTTGAAACCGTACTGCACGCGTTAGAAGGCGGTCCTTCCCCGTGGCTGCTCTTCATTCCCTTGTTCATAGGCGCATCGATTGTGGTCTGGCTGGCTCGGCTACGGCCGTCCACGCTCTATTACCGCGACAAAGACGGCCACGTCCACGAACTCAACGATATCGAAGGGGATGGCCTGGAACGCGCCATCTCGCTCTACTACACGTCCGAGCCATCCTTTGAGCAGGCGCTTACCGGTCAGGAAGGGGTTGAAGTCCGCTGGGAACTGCCCACATTTTCCCTGGCCATCCGTAAGTTTCTGGCCACCCTGGCCACGTTGGGCAGTGGCGGCAGCGGCGGGCTGGAAGCCAGCGTCACCCTCATCGGCGAAAGTGTCGCCACCGGACTTTTCAAGCCGCGCCAGGAGCCAGAACCGGGCAAGCCACTCACCCTTTCCGGCCGATTCTGGCGCTGGTGGCAGCCAGATAAAACCGACCATTTGCAAACTGCCCAGCTCAGTGGCATTGCCGCTGCCGTGGCCGTGCTGTTGGGCACACCCTTTGCCGCTGCCTTCTTCGCGTCAGAAGTGATGTACCGCTATCGCCCCGTCATCGAAAAGCTTGTCTACTCGCTCATCGCGGCGCTGGTTGCGTTCTTCCTTACGGACCTCGTCACCGAAGGGCATCCCGGACCATTTGAAACCGATCTGCTTTTTGTGCCGCCCAGCACCTGGCGCTATTTTGGCGTTTTGCTTTTGCTCGGCATATGCGTCTCCCTTGTCAGTCAATACTTTCGGCGGCTGCGCATTAGCTTTGAGCACGGCTTCCACGATCGGCAGCCCGAGATTTGGCGACGCCACCTGATTGGCGCCTTTGTGACCGGCGCGATTGCGATCTTCGTCCATTACATCACTCAATATTTCGAGCTAACCGATCACGGACTCGAACTGGTGCTGGGCCCGGGCGAATCGGTCGTCAATATGGCCTTTGCTGGCGAACTTACCGTGGCCGTGGCCCTGATTGCCCTGGTGGCTAAAATGGTTGCTACTTTGGCAACCGTCACCTCGGGCGGATCGGCAGGCCTGCTGGTTCCTACCCTTTTCTTTGGCACGATGGTCGCCTCGGCCCTCGCCAACGTGTTCAACTATGAGCCTATGGTGCTCATCGTCCCGGCAATGGTGGCCAGCCTGGTTTCCATTGCCAACGTTCCTATGGCTGCCATCTTGTTCGCCGTGGAGGCGTTTGGCTCGGTTTACATGGTGCCTGCCCTCTTTATGATGGTCATTGGCACCATATTGGCGCATGAACAGACAATTTACCGCACGCAGCGCGACACCTACGAAAGTCGCCAAATCTTGCCCGGTGTTAGCGTTCGCCGCTTGTCCATACCGGCCAGCTGGGCTAACCAAACCTTGATTGACATTGATTTCCGGCGTGAGTTTGATTTGAATGTGATTGGCCTGGTGGAGCAGCACAGTGAGAACGGCCGTCCCCGCATGAGGCTGGGCACGGCATCATCCACGACCCTGGAAGAAGGCGACACGCTGGTGGTGCTGGGGCGCGATGAAAAGCTGGCAGAATTAGAAGCGTTTTTAGAGATTGAATATGCGAAAAGAAAGTAAGTGAGTAATGGGTTGTTTCTCTCTGGCATTTGCACCGATTTTCAATTTGCCTCACCTCAGGATGCGGCGAATCTTACCCGTTTCTGCTGCGGTGACGCGCTGGCCGACCAAATTTTGGCAAACCCAATGGGTATCCTGCCAGAGTGCACCGGCATTTGGTGGCAAACGGTGTGAATGTTATCATCGTGCGACCTGACAATCACCGTTTTTATTTTGGTTGTTCAGGCACATCCTTAAAATTAAAATCTGAATGGATTCTTTTCGGCAAGATATCTCAACAAAAGCGGCTCGACATGACAATTCTATGGTAACTTCCTTACCCTGTCTTTCCCGACAATCGCGTACTGTCAGTCCGACTTCTTTCGAGGAATCCCTTTAACCTGCACCATCAGCAGCCTTTGGCAAACATCTATGACGAACACGCAAACGCACACCTACCCCAATAGCGCCACCATCCACCGCGAACAACTGTCCAACGGCATTACCGTCCTGGTTTATGAACGGCCCGGCTCTCAATCGGTAGTGATTGAGGGATATTTGCCAGCGGGGGCATTGGCGGAGGCACCGGCACAAAGCGGACTGGCCAACTACACGGCCGTTTCCCTGATGCGCGGTAGCCAAAGCTTCAATTTTGACCAGATTTATGAAACGCTAGAGTCGATGGGGGCGGAACTCGGCTTTAGCAGCGGCTATCACCTTACCTCATTTTCTAGCCAATGTTTGGCCGAAGATGCCAATGCTGTCCTGAATCTGTTGGCGAGCGTCCTGCGCCAACCCACCTTCCCGGAGGCCCCACTCCACCAGCTAAAAGGGCAGCTTGTCACTGGGCTGCAAATGCGGGCCAACGACACGCAGCAGATGGCTAATTTAACCTTCCGCGAACTTATCTATCCAAACCACCCATACGGCCGTTCCCAAAATGGCTCCCTGCAAACGGTGCCCGGTCTGACCGTGGCCGATGTGCAGCAATTTCACGCCTCCCATTATGGCCCGCAGGGGATGGTCATTTGTGTCGTAGGCGCGTTGTCGCCATCCCAGGCAGTGGCACTAGTACGTGACGTGCTAGGCGATTGGCAAAATGGGGCGCAGCGACCTTTACCCCAGTTGCCAGAGATTGAAGTTATAAACGGCCGTCTCTACCACCATCATGCCATGCCAGACAAATACCAAAGTGACATCATGCTTGGCCGTCCTGGCCCCAGCCGCCTCGCCGACGACTACCTTCCTGCCAGTCTGATGAACACGGTTCTGGGCATTTTTGGCATGATGGGGCGCATTGGCAAAACAGTGCGTGAGGCGCAAGGGTTGGCCTACTACGCCTACAGCAGCCTGCAGGGCGGGCTGGGTCCCGGCGCCTGGCTGGCTGCTGCTGGCGTCGCCCCCGACAGGGTGGACCAGGCCATCAGCAGCATTTTGGATGAAGTGGCTCGCATTCAAAATGAACGGGTTCCTGCTGAGGAGTTGGCCGACAGTCAGGCTTACCGCGTTGGTTCGCTGCCCGTCGGGCTAGAAACCAACCACGGCCTGGCCAACGTCATCACTGACATGGAGCTCTACGGTTGGGGGCTGGATTACCTGTTAAACTATCCCAATCTGGTACGCGCCATTACCCCGGAACAGGTACAGGCTGCCGCCCAAAAATATCTCAGCCTTGAAAACTTGGGGATTGCCGTTGCCGGACCCACCATTTAATTGTGAATCCGGTGGGTAAAGAGCAAATTCTCTGAGCACGCTGTTGTCAAAACGCTTTAGGAAATTAGATGTTAGCTGTCGGTGTCGATATGATTGAAATAGCCCGGATTGAACGCGGTATCATCCGGCACGGCGATCGGTTTTTGCGGCGCTTTTTCACGGAGCAGGAGATTGCCTACTGCAACGGCCGTTTGCCCAGCCTTGCTGGACGATTTGCCATAAAAGAGGCGGTGGGCAAAGCTTTCGGTACCGGCATCGGCGACATAAGCTGGACAGATGTTGAAGTCGTATGCGACGGACGCGGCAAGCCAAAACTGCAGCTTCACAATCGTGCTCGTGCGCTGGCAGCCGAGCATGGCTGGTCAGAGCTGGATATCAGCCTAACCCATACAGACACCCACGCCATTGGATTTGTCGTGGCAACGGGGAAATAGTCGACCAAACGAGAAAGTGATGTAAGGTTTGCAGTTCCTGAAAGGTCTTACGTAATGGATAAAATTGCAGGAGGATATGTATCATGACAACCTGGACAGCCCCCGACGGCTCCGACATTAACTATGAACAGTACGGCGGCCACGATGACAACAAACCTAACCTGCTGCTGCTCCCCGGCTTACTCGGTGCCATCAGCAGTCAGTGGCGGCCGTTTCTTAAACCGCTCGCAGAGAGCTATCACCTCACCCTGGTAGATTTACGCGGACACGGCCGTTCACAAAATAATGCCCCCACGCTCAATGTCAACCAAATGATTGACGATCTCACTGGTTTGCTTGACCATCTTAACATTGAGCGACTGCATATTGCTGGCTACAGTCTCGGTGGTTACCTGGGGCTCATGTTAGCCTTGAATCAACCTCGGCGGGTGGCAACCTTACTAATGCACGCCACGAAATTTTATTGGACAGCCGATGCAGCCAACAAAATGCGAGCACAGCTTGATCCCGACACAATGGCGCAAAAAGTGCCGACCTATGCCGACCAGCTTGTGCAGGATCACGGTGGACGACAGTGGCGCACGCTGGTACGTCAAGCAGCCGAGCTTACCAGCAATCTGGTCGAAGGCGGCATTTCGGAACGACAGCTTAAAAATGCCCAATGTCCCGTGCTCGTTAGCGTCGGAGACCGCGATGAACTAGTCCCGCTGCCCGAGGCGTTCCGCTTGAGCCGTGCCCTACCCTACGGTGAGCTTCTGGTTCTACCCAACACCCGCCATCCATTACAAACCGTTCGGCACGTACCGCTCATACCCATGATGCAACAGTTTCATGCGGAGTAATCAAGAATTGAGAGAGAAGTAAAAAGCATATGCTTATCTTCTCACTTTAAGAATAATTATGGCAAAAAAAACATTACTCGCCGTTCTGGCACACCCTGATGATGAATCTTTTGGCCCAGGCGGCACCTTTGCCCGCTATGCTGCTGAGGGCGTGGATGTTCACATCGCCATCGCAACAGATGGGGCCGCCGGCTCGGTCGCCGCAGGATATGAAAATGCTCGTGAGAAGCTGGCTGACGTCCGCGCCAAAGAGCTAGAGAAAGCGGTCGCTATTCTCGGTGGCACGCTGCATACGCTGGGCTATCGGGATTCGGGCTACATCGGCGACCCCGCAAACGAACACCCCGATGCTTTTGTGCAAGCAGACGAACAGGAAGCAATTGGGCGGGTGGTGAAGATCATTCGGGAAATACGGCCGCAAATCATCATTACCCATGACGAAACTGGCGGCTACTTCCATCCAGACCACATTCAATGTTGGAAGATTACCGTGCCTGCCTTTCATGCCGCAGGCGACCCAACGCAATTTCCAGAAATTGGCCCCGCGCCTTACCAACCAGAACGGCTTTACTTTTCTGCGTTCCCCAACACCTGGGTGAAATTTTTTATCTTCCTATTTCGGCTGCGCGGTGAAGACCCAACTAAATTTGGCCGCAATAAGGATATCGACATGACCCGCGTGGGCGTTGAGCGCAAAAGGCTGCATGCCTTCATCAATTATCGCGATTTTTGGGAGGTAAAGCGAGCCGCCAGTGCAGAACACGCTAGCCAGGGAGGCGGCGGCGGGCTAAGTCGGCTGCCGCAATGGGTACAAAAGCTGTGGCTGGCAAAAGACTCGTTTATTCGGGCCTACCCGCCCGTGCCAAGTGGCTACAAAGAAAAAGATTTATTTGCGGGGGTTGGGGAGTAACGCTATCCGTCCGAGCTGAGCTGACTGAGAACGGCCGTAACCGGTGCTGCTTCCAAAAAATGAGCCTTCAACGCTTCATCTGTAAAGGGCTCAACGATTTGTTGAATCACTTCCGCCGCGATGCGGTTGTGAACCGCAGCCAGGGATGGCAGCTTGGCAATTTGTGCCAGCGCGGCATGGAGCTGCCACAGAAGTACCCGGTTTTCGGTTTCATGCGCCAGAAAAATAGCCCGCTGCCACAGTTCTTCGGCCGTTCCCTTGTTGCCCATCATCTGCTCAAATTGGCCTAAAACAAAGAAGCCGTTTGCCTGATGCCAGCGTGATTGCCCTGGCTCCGTTGCGGCTAGCAGGGCATGGGCATAGCGCTGCCCATCTGAGTCACTCTGTGCCAGCGCCACGCGTGCCAAGGCATAAAGCGTATTGTAATATATTTCCGGCGCCTTTATTTTTTGAGACAAATCATGCGCTCGCTGCAAATAGACAGCACTTTCGGCCCATTTCTGCTGCTGAGCCAAATCCAGCCCCAGGTTGCGGCACAAATCTGCCTCCTGCAAGCGCAATTTGGCGCCTTCAGCCAGGGCCAATCCTTCATGATGGCAAGCAAGCGCCTGTTCTGTTGCGTAAAGCACCTGGTAACACTCCCCTAAATTATTGAGTGCAGAGACCAGGCTGCTGCGTCTATTTAGCTGACGTGCCAGGGTCATGCTTTTTTCAAATGCCTGAATGCCTTTGTGCAAATGGCCCGTTGTGGCATAAGCAATGCCAATCTGGTTGCTGGATTGCACCTGACCGTAGCTGTCGTTAAGCTGCTCAAACAGCGCATTTGCCTGGTTTAGATAGTTGGCGGCCTGGTTTACCTCCCCCTCAAGCAAGTAGGTGCCACCGAGCGCAGCCAATGCTTTGGCTCGACCAGGCGTGTAGTTAAGGGCAGCAGAGAGATCGAGCGCCTCATGGCAGGCGGTGCGCGAACGGCCGTATTGCCCCAGGCCACGTGAACGGTTTCCAATGAGCACCAATGCCTCTACGGCGAGTTGGCTACTGCCTGCCTCTAAATAATATTGCTCATAGGCGGCGAGCGCAGCGACCTGCTCACCCAGTTCGCTGAGTAAATCGCCTCGCTCTTTCAGGCTGATGAGGCGCACGCTTTTCAGGTTGGGATCGCGGGTTTGGGGATCAGTGCTGGCCAGAATCTCGGTGTATTGATCAACTGCGTCCCAGATACGGCCGTCTTCTGCGGCAATCCGAGCCTGGCTTATTTGCTGTTCAAAAGTAGATGCAATCATTAAATTTGGCTCTGTTTCATTTTGTCTAGCCTATGTGGAATGGCTTACAGTGACAATAACGTTCAGGTATAATATACCTTGATTGTCGTAGGTCAAGCCTGAAAACCTGACCAATATTTTTGAAGGAGCTGTTATGAACATGTTTCGCCGCGTCTTGCGCTGGCTGTTTATTTTAGGTGGCTTCACTGCTGGATTTATTACCATGATTGCCGCCCTGTTTGCCCAACGACTCATCCGTCCTTTGCGCCAATCGCAATGGGGCACGCCGGCTGATCTGGACATGCCTTTTGAGTCAGTGACGTTTCCTGCTGCCGATGGGGTTCGGCTGAGCGGCTGGTTTGTGCCTGCCCCGGCCACTTCTACCCGCCGCGGAGCCACGCTAATTCTGGTTCATGGCTGGGGCTGGAACCGCTTGGGGGAAGCCGCAACTGACGTCGTTGCCAACTTAACGGCCGCTTCGCCGGTTGATATGCTGCGGCTGGCATACAGTTTACATAAAGATGGATTTGGTTTGCTGATGTACGACAGCCGTAATCACGGTGAAAGCGGCAGCCAGCCACCCATGACATTTGGTGAGGACGAAGCACAGGATGTTTTAGGGGCCGTTGCCTACCTGCAAGGTCGGCCTGAGGCTGCAGCCAATCGCATCGGCGTGATTGGTTTTTCGGCGGGAGCCAATGCGGTGCTGTATGCGCTGCCCCAAACCAGACACATTCAGGCGGCAATTGCCGTACAGCCAACATCCCCCGCCCATTTTGCTGACCGCTTCGGGGCGCATTTGTTTGGTGTTCTGGGCAAAGCCATTGTGCCATTGGCAGAGCTAATTTATGGACAGGCCGGTGGTAAGCGGTTTAAAGAATTTCGGCCAGGTACGGCCGTCTCACAGGCAGGCAACATCCCGGTTTTGTATATTCAGGGGCTGGATGATCCCTGGGGCAGCGCCGACGA
>CBDUOF010000181.1:0-10487 GCA_965368765.1 uncultured Anaerolineae bacterium
CCCCGGCAGCTACTCCATTTTCGACGTCATTTACACCTGCCCAGACTGCGGCGGCTTACTAGAAGTCCACCACGAATTGGAGCCTTTGCGTCAGCGCACCGCCCAGCAGTGGCAAACTCTGCTCGACCAACGCGCCGGCAGCACGCAGTGGCCCTATGGCAGCGGCGTCTGGGCCATGAAAGAGTGGGTCATTCCCGACCTGCACAACGACAACGTTGTCAGCATGTTTGAAGGCAACTCCAACCTGTTCTGGGCCGAGCGACTGGGGCAGCAAATTGGCCTGTCCGACCTGTGGATTAAGCTGTGCGGCAACAGCCACACTGGCAGCTTCAAAGATTTGGGCATGACCGTCCTCGTCAGCGTGGTGAAGCAGATGATGACCCTGCCTAACAATCCGGTACGCGCCGTGGCCTGCGCCAGCACCGGGGACACCAGCGCTGCCCTGGCCGCCTATGCCGCTGCGGCTGGCATCCCGTCCATCGTCTTTTTACCGCAAAACAAGGTAAGTGCCGCCCAGCTCATCCAGCCCATCGCCAACGGGGCGCATGTCCTGGCGCTGGATACCGATTTCGACGGCTGCATGCAAATCGTCAAGGACCTGACCCAGGACAACAGCATCTACTTGGCCAACTCGATGAACAGCCTGCGCATCGAGGGGCAAAAGACGGTCGCCATCGAAATTGTGCGCCAGTTTGATTGGCAGGTGCCAGACTGGATCATCCTGCCCGTGGGCAACCTGGGCAACATCAGCGCCACCTACAAAGGGCTCAAGCTGCTGCTTGATTTGGGCATCATCGACAAGATGCCCCGGCTGGTCGCGGCACAAGCGGCCAAAGCCAATCCATTTTACCAAAGCTACCAAAATGGCTTCCAGGACAAAGTATCGCTGCAAGCCCAGGATACCCAGGCGTCGGCCATCCGCATTGGCGACCCGGTGAGCTATGAGAAGGCGGTTGAGGCGATTCAGGCCACCAACGGCATTGTGGCGCAAGCGTCGGAGCATGAATTGGCCAATGCCGCCGCTTTGGCTGATCGCACGGGGATGTACACCTGTCCACATACGGCCGTTGCCCTCGCCGCCCTTTTCAAACTAGTAGACAAAGGCGTCATCCACAAAAATGACCGCACCGTCGTCATCAGCACCGCCCACGGCCTCAAATTTACCCAGTTTAAGGTACAGTACCACGAGGGCACCCTGCCCGAAGCGGAAAGCCAGCTTGCCAATCCGCCCGTCAATCTTCGCGCAGATGTGGATTTGGTCCGTGAGACGATTGCTCGCCGACTGGAAGCAAGTGAGAAGTAATCAGTAAAAAGTAAAAAGTAGAAGCCCCACTTTTCACTTTTTACTTTTAACTCCAAAAAGGACTCCCATGACCAAACCATTCGAAATTGGCCTCTACTCGTTTGCTGAACTCACCCCGGACCCTAAAACTGGCGACATGATGACCCCCGCACAGCGGCTGGAAGAGCTGTTGGAAACGATTGAGTTGGCTGATCAGGTGGGGCTGGATGTGTTTGGCCTGGGAGAGCATCATCGGCCTGACTTTGTCTCTTCAGCGCCAGCAGTGATTTTGGCCGCGGCAGCTGCACGCACCAAACGCATTCGCCTCAGCAGCGCGGTTACCGTGCTCAGCTCCGACGACCCGGTGCGCGTCTTCCAACAGTTTGCCACGCTGGATTTATTGTCAAACGGCCGTGCCGAAATCATGGCCGGGCGCGGGTCGTTCATCGAATCGTTTCCGCTTTTTGGCTATGAACTAAGTGATTACAACACGCTCTTCTCCGAAAAGCTGGAACTCCTGCTAAAAATCCGCGAAGAGGTCGCGGTTCATTGGTCTGGGAGCCACCGCGCTCCGCTGACGGGTCAGGCAGTTTTCCCACGACCTATTCAACAGCCATTGCCCGTGTGGATTGCCGTGGGCGGCACGCCGGAATCGGTGGTGCGGGCGGCAGCGCTTGGGCTACCGTTGGCTATCGCTATCATCGGCGGACTGCCAGAACAATTTGCCCCCCTTGTTGATCTGTACAACCGCGCTGTGGGCCAGGCGGGCCACGACCGCTCTAAACTTCCGTTGAGTATCAACTCCCACGGCTTCATCGCCGACGATACCCAAGAGGCGAGAGATACCGCTTACCTACCATTTGCCCAGGTGATGAATAAAATCGGCCGTGAGCGTGGCTGGCCACCTATGAGCCGCCAGCAATTCGATGCCTCCTGTACCTTACGTGGCGCTAATTTTGTCGGCAGCCCTGATGAAATTATTGAGAAGATCTTGTTTCAGCACGAGATTTTCAACCACGACCGCTTTTTAATTCAACTCAGCGTCGGCACCCTGCCCCACGACAAAATGATGCACGCAATTGAGCTTTTAGGCACGAAAGTTGCCCCGGTTGTACGGGAAGAAATCGGCCGTCGCACCTCAACCCCATAGCAGCAGAGCAGCAAATCTGGAGCGAGGCATTTGCGCATTTGATTTGGGTGTTTGCCCAACGTATAAACCAAACGCCTCGCTCCTTCAGCCTGTTACAAATTATTTTCTATTCGCCACCGGCGGTTAATTCCACCTCGATGCGGCTGAAGCCGCTGCCGGTAACGTCTATCCCTTCTTCTTCCAGGTCTGCTATCGCCTGTTCGGCTAAATCGGTGCGTAGGGCATTGTCACCCGGTGCCTCAGTGATGACGCCAAATTCCACAGAAATGTCTACCGTCTGCTGGTACAAGGCATCATCCATCACGCCAATACCTGCTGGTGATGGCCAAATCAGGGCGTTGATCTCATTCAGCTGCCAGCGCATATGGCTTTCACCCAATGTCGAGCCATTGTCCAACACGATGTCAACGCAGGCATCAAAGTTATCGCGGCAGAAAATCCAGCCACGGAAGGTTGCCCGCAAAAACGCCGTTGCAATTTCCTCATTGCCTTCTTCGGCCAACCAGGCTTCTTGCACAAAGATGTGGTCTTGCAGCATCGCTGTACCGACGTCATTGTAATCAAATACGATGAAATCATCTGGTTGGTATAGCTCACCCGTTTCAGGATTGGTGGCTTCCAGGAGCTGTGCGTACTCGTTGTAGATTTCTGCCTGAGCCACGTCAATTTCCCTGTTCAGCAGCAAAGACATGTCAAAGGGCTGCTGAACAATGGTCACCTGATCGGTATCATCCGGTTCGATACCAGCCTGGCGCAGCGCGGCGAATACTTCCCATTCGTTGCCAAAGCCCCAGGTACCCACGCGCAAACCGGCCCAATCCTCCACGCTGCTCAAACCAGAGTCAGCCCAGGCGACCTGCTGCGTGCCGCTGCGCTGGAAGATCTGGGCGATATTGACCAGATCGACACCTTGCTCACGCGAGGCAAGCATTTTTGGTACCCAGGCAACGCCAAATTCGGCATCCCCTGCCGCCACCACTTGCTGCGGCACAATTTCTACGGCACCTTCCAAAATGGTTACGTCCAGCCCTTCATCTTCATAATAGCCTTGATCCAGAGCAGCATAATAACCGGCAAACTGGGATTGTGTCACCCACTGTAGCTGAATGGTAACGGGGGTCAGTTCGGTTGTTTCTTCACCACCACCGCAAGCGGCGACCAACAGCAACAGCACCATCAAAAAAGCGAAAAACTTCCATAGCGATTTCATTTATTTCTCCTCCAATAATTAAGAAAACAAGGTTCCAAATACAGGTTTTGTGACGCAACACCTCCTTTAGGATTGATATTTGTGCTTAGCAGGTATTCATTCATTGCCGAGCGGTTTGTTACGGCCGTTCCTCACCTCGAACCGAAACATGCCAGGGAATCGCGCGCCGCTCAACCAGCAAGATAACCAAATAAAAGGTGATGCCCACAAAACAGGCAATAATAATTGCCGCCCACGAATTGTGAAAACGAAACTGCGCCGCCTCTTGGGTAATGAACACACCCAGCGCCGACCGATTGCCGCCAAAATATTCACTCACCACGGCGCCAATCATGCTCAGGGCAGCCGCTACTTTAAAGGCATTAAACATGTATGGCAGCGCATTTGGCAACCGCAATTTCCGCAAAATCTCAAATTCAGAAGCGGCGTAGCCACGCATCAATTCCAACGCCGCCGGGTCCACCAGCGTCAAGCCACGCACCGTATTGATCATCATGGGGAAAAAGACGATCACCGCCACAATAACCATTTTCGACAGCGGGTTATCTACGCCAAACCAGTTGTTTAGTATGGGAGCAAAGGCCAGGATGGGAACAGAATTTGCTGCGATGGCAAAGGGCATCAGGGCCTCGCTGGCAAAGGTCCATCGCGCCGTCAGAAAGGCGACCAAAATACCCATCGTACAGCCAATGGCAAAGCCACCCAGCGCCTCTTTGGTGGTAAACCAGCCAATCGCGACCAGCCGCTCAAAGTTATTGGTAAAAGCCGCGAGGATAACGCTCGGTGCAGGCAACAAGAAAGCTTGAATGTCAAAGGCGCGAACCACAAGCTCCCAGGACGCAGTGGCGGCGAAGAAAACGATGATGGCTGGCATGTAATATTGCAGCAGTTTATGCCGCCACCACGGCGCGAGCACTTCATCAACGGCCGTTGCCACATCAGAATAACCCGTGACGTCTACGTCCGATCCGGGCGGAGGTTGACCAATGGGGGTTTGACTCATGCCAAATTTTCCTCGGCCTCACGCAGCGCATCGCGACCCTCGTTGACCAGTTCAAAGAAGCGAGTCTGCTCGCGGGTTTCGCCATGGCGCGATTTAGGCAAGTCAATATCAATTACACGGGTAATACGGCCGGGGCGCGCAGACATAACAACGACGCGGCCAGACAGAAAAATTGCTTCGGCAATGCTGTGCGTCACAAAAATAATCGTCGCCTGAGTGCGTTCCCAAATATCGTGCAATTCCATATTCATCCGCTCGCGCGTCATCTCATCGAGCGCACCAAAAGGTTCATCCATAAGCAACAGGGCCGGCTTTGTTACCAGGGCGCGCGCGATCGCGGCTCGCTGCTGCATCCCGCCAGAGAGCTGCCAGGGATAGTGCTTTTCAAAGCCCGTTAGCTCAACGAGATCCAGCATCTCGCGAGCGCGACGATCTTGCTCTGTTTTATTTACGCCACGCAACTCTAGCGGTAGCTGTACATTTTTGATAATGTTGCGCCACTCGTACAACACGGGTGCCTGAAACACAATGCCATAATCTTGATCCAGCCGTGCTTGATGGGCGGTTTTGTTATTGACCATCACCTGGCCGCGCGTGGGCGGTATCAGGTCACCAATGAGTCGCAGCAGCGTCGATTTTCCGCAGCCGGAAGGACCAATCAAGGAAACAAATTCGCCAGGCTGAATCGTGAGGTTTATCTCTTTGAGTGCAACCGTCTGGTTACTCGAACCTTCACCAAAGATTTTGGTTGCATTGGTAATTTGAACAACGGGTGTTTCCATGTCGCTTCCTGATTTTATCCGCACTTGTTGCAGCTTGCGCATATGAGCATTTCAATGCCAAAATCTCTCTCAAAACTGTGCAGCTTTCCTACTGAGCATCTGCAGGACGATGACGCCCCCGCAAGACGGCCGTTTCCACCAGCGTCACCAGCAGGAAGAAGACAATGCCAAGAACGGCCGTGATCACAATTGTCGCCCATAGCCGAGACGGGCCAGAGATATAGAATGAGTTAAAGTTCAAGATCGCGCCACCGAGGCCATCCCGAATACCAGATGGCAATTCTCCAATGATCGCCCCTACCACGCTGGCCGTTGCCGATATCTTGAGCGCCGTAAAGATATAGGGCAAGGCCGCAGGGAAGCGCAGCTTCCACAATATCGTCCATTTGGACGCCGCGTAGGAGTGCATCAGCTCCAGAGCAGTGGGGTCCGGAGAGCGTAGGCCGCGCAGCGTGCTGATCGTCACTGGAAAAAAGGTGAGATAGGCTGAAATGATGGCCACAGAGACCCAACCTGCTTGCAGCCAGATGATCACCATTGGCGCAATGGCCAATATTGGCACCGTTTGCGAAGCGACAACATAGGGCATTAGGCCACGCTCCAGCAAACTGGAGTGGGCAAACAAGACGCCCAAACCAAAACCCAGAACCCCACCCAAAACAAAACCGACAACGGCTTCCCGAAAAGTAAACCAGGCTGCGGCAGTCAGAACCGTAATCAGCGTCGGCCCGTTGCGGCGGCTTTGGTTGCCAAATGCTTCATAGATGTCCCAAAGGTGGGGCAAATTTAGATCGGAGGAAAATTTGAACCGGTATGGGGGATTATGTTCCAGGCCAAAGGGATTATTTTCCACACGCCAGGGATCGCCACCAACCCATTTGATGCCTTCCCAGGCAATTGCTATAAACAGTACCAGAAGGATAAGCGAGATTGCCTGGCGTAACACGCGGGGAAATGTGTGCCAACGATTGCTGATCCGATGGCGGAGGGAGAATTTTTCCTGACCCAGATGAGATGGTATTAACGTCTCGCTCATAATTGTGTCGATATTTTAGGGGAAGTTTTGGATGTGTCAATTATGAGACCCGGGGTCAGTCCGGGTAAAACGGCAGGAAGGTGACAAGATGACTGAAAACTATCCGTCACCTTGCCACCTTTTATCTCATCATACTCAGGCGTCCAGATCGATGATCGCCTTGATCAAATCTGCTTCGCGCTCCAGACGGAAGCCTAACTTCAGGCAAATTGCCCGCATTCCGCGATTCTCAGGCAGCAAGTAAGCAACCACTCGCTTAACGCCCTCCTCTTTACCCACTTCCAGCAGATGAATCAACATTTCTGTACCAATCCCCTGCCCCTGAAATTGGTCGCTAACCAGGATGGCAAACTCTGCTTCATCATCGCCGCGCGCCTTGGTGAGCCGACCAGCGGCAATGATCTCAGCTTCGTTGGTTTCTTCATTGTTGTAGGTGACGACCAGCGCCATGTCTCGATCATAATCAACAAAGCAGATACGCGTGAGGCGCTCATGCTCAACCCGCTGATCCAGCTGAAAGGCCCGGAAGTAGCGCAAATAAACGCTGCGTTCAGACAGCGTTTCATGAAATTTCGCCATCAATGGCTCATCCTCAGGGCGGATGGGCCGAATGACAAGCGGGACATCTTTGTTAGAGGTGAATGATTTAATGTATTGGGCGGGATACGGCCGTATCGCCTGCTCTGGCAGCTCATCCTCTGTTACCTCTGGCCCGTAGAGCACCACCCGTGCGTCCAAAGCAATCAGGTCGTCGGCCGAAGCAAACAGCGGGTTGATGTCAATTTCCTTAATCCAGCGCTGTTCTGCCACCAGCTGACCAAAGCGCACCAGCAGGGCCTCTAAGGCAGCCAAATCGACCGGATCGCGTCCGCGCACACCCTGGAGTGCCTTGTAAATCTTGGTGCGCTCCATCATGCGGCGCGCCAGCGTCGTGGTGAGCGGCGGCAGGCCCAGGGCCCGATCTTTGAAAACCTCAACCAACGTCCCACCCGTGCCAAAGAGCAGCACGGGGCCAAACTGCGGATCGGGGCTGGCACCGATGATCAGTTCATAGCCATCATTCAGCATGAGCATTGGCTGTACCGTTACGCCCAAAAAGTCTGCCGCACTGTACTTATCCGTAACCGACTGTTCCATGGTTGTGTAGGCGTGGCGCACCTCACTTTCTGTCGCTAAATCCAGCCGCACGCCGCCAACATCTGTTTTATGGGTGATCGTCTCGGAATTGAGCTTGAGCACAACAGGATAGCCAAGCGCCTCGGCAATTTGTACCGCCTCGTCGGCCGACTGTGCCAGGCGCGTTTCGACGGTAGGAATATCATAGGCAGACAGGACACGCTTGGACTCATACTCCGTCAAAATCGTGCGACCGGAGTGACGCACGTCAGCCAGCAGTTGGGTTATCTCACTGATTTTATGGGCGCTTTCTTCGGTTTCTTCAGGCAGAAACGGCGTTTCATACAGGCTTTGCAGCCGCTTGTTGTAGCGCCACATATATTGGAAAACGCGAGCGGCCGTATCCGGGAAGGCAAACGTGGGAATGTTGGCCTGGTTCAAAATCGCTTCGCCGCTGGCAATGTCTGCGCCACCCATCCAGCTAGCCAACACAGGCTTGCCATATTGATACTGGGGGGGACGGCCGTATAACTTCTTCAGCTCTTGTGCCGTTTGCGTCGGGTCAGTCATCGCTTGCGGGGTCAAAATGACCAGCATGCCATCACTGTTCTCGTCATTGGCAGCTATCTGAATTGTTTTGGCGTACCGCTCTGCATCGGCATCACCCAAGATGTCAATGGGATTGCTGTGACTCCAATGCTGGGGCAAAAATTCATCCAGTTCGGCCATCGTCTCATCAGACAACGGCGTCAACTCACCCCGGTTAGAGATAAGCGCATCGGTCGCCAAAACACCGGGCCCGCCGGCATTGGTGACAATCGTCAGGCGAGGACCGCGCGGTCGGGGCTGCTTGGCCAACACCTCCGCCATGTTAAAAAGATCATCAATTGAGTCCACCCGCAAAACGCCAGACCGACGAAATGCAGCCGCCAACACCTCATCACTGCCCGTGAGCGAGCCGGTATGCGACGCTGCCGCTTGCGCCGCCGCCTCAGTCCGGCCCGGCTTGATGACAATGATGGGCTTGGTCAACGCCACGTCACGGGCTGCGGATAAAAAGGAACGCGCATTGCCAATCGACTCCATATAAATCACAATGCTCTTGGTACGCGGATCATCCCCCAGGTAATAAATGAGGTCTCCCCAATCCACATCCAACATGGATCCGATAGACACGAACGAACTAAAGCCCACATTTTCGCGGAAGCTCCAATCCAAAATAGAGGTCAGCAACGCCCCACTCTGGCTAATAAAGCCCACCGACCCTGGCCGGGCCATGGCGCTGGCAAACGTGGCGTTTAGGCCACTCATCGGGTTCATTACCCCCAGGCAGTTGGGGCCAATGATGCGCATTTGGCCGCGCCGCGCCTCGGCTAAAATTTCTTGCTCCAGGCGAACACCTTCCGGGCCAATCTCTTTGAAACCAGCTGAAATGACGATGGCGCCCTTCACGCCTGCTTCAACACATTCCCGAATAATGCCAGGAACGGTACGGGCCGGAGTCACCACGATGGCAAGATCGACGGGTTCGGGAATCTCGCCAATGGCCGGGTACGCCTTGATACCCATGACACTGCTGCGCTTGGGGTTCACCGGGAAGATGGTGCCGCCAAACGAATTGGTCATAAGGTTCCACAAGATGGTGCGCCCAACGCTCCCTTCGCGCTCAGTCGCACCAATAAGGGCAACGCTTTTGGGCGAAAAGATAACATCGAGTGGGTTTTTGTTATAGCTAAAGACATCGTGGGCCGTTCCACGGGTTAAATCAACCATTGATACACTCCTTGAAAACAACAATTAATCTAGAGATGCGCCTAAATCCGGGCGCCCTCTTTTGCAGTTAAAATCTTAATTTTAAATTATCCTGATTTCGGTTGCCGCGTGGTTACAGCTCCCCAACTGTGTCGACAATTGACGTGGGTCAACGGAGCGATTTCAAAACTTTGTCTCGCTCTTTGCCACTGATGCGTTGATGGGCTTCCAAAACGTTGAGCAGGCGGCTTACTTTCATGACAGCATGGAGCGTATAGCCATGACCTTGTAACGTCTCAATACCACCTTGCTCCCTGTCGATCAATACGACCGCTTCATCCACCTGTAATCCCGATGATTTGAGGGCAACGATGGCATGCAAAATGCTGTCGCCAGAGGTGATAAGATCGTCAATGACAACGGCCGTTTGCCCCACCTGCCACACGCCCTCAATCTCCTTACCCGTACCATAACTTTTGGCCGTCTTGCGTGGGTAAATCAGCGGCCTATCCATATCCAAACACAGCGCTGTCCCCAGCGGTAAGCCAGCCAGCGGCGTCGCCGCCAGCAAATCAAACGAAAGATGATCCAACACGGTGCGAAATGCAGTCACTGCCTGTCGCAACGCATGTGGATGAGAAACGAGCAAGCGCAAATCAAAGTAAATGCGCGATTTTTTACCGCTGTGCAGCTTAAACTTTCCAAGCTGTACGGCACCGATATCAAATAATGTGAGGGCAAATTGTTCCAAAGGGGGCAAGGTTTCACTCATGGCAATGATCTTAACACGGATCCGGGATTCGGTAAACTGAATTTCTGTTCGCCGATGCAGGGGCGTATGTGATAAAGTGGAGCAATTTCTTGGGACCTGAGACTGGAGATGAGAGATTGGCAGAAAAGCAGTTTAACACGCGGGCGGTTCATGCCGGTGAAAGCGCAAATTTATCTGAAATCAACCCGGTTGTGACCCCAATTTTTCCTTCAGTTGGGTACACCTTTACCGATTCCAAAGAATTGGATGCCGTATTGGGTGGTGAGCAGTCTGGCTATGTGTACTCTCCTCGCTATGCCAACCCCACGGTGGCGGCGTTTGAAACGGCCGTTGCCAATCTGGAAAACGCCGAAGCTGCCATTGCCTTGCCGTCTGGCATGGCGG
>CBDUOF010000182.1:0-10484 GCA_965368765.1 uncultured Anaerolineae bacterium
GCGGCTGCGTTTTCGGGAATTGGCTCTCCACGCCCTGCACTCATTGACCGAGCACCATATAAGTCGAGGCGAATACGGCCGTGCCATCGACTTCGCTACCCGCCTGCTGGCGCTGGATGCCTGGCGCGAAGAAGCTCATCGCCAACTCATGCTGGCGCTGGCACGCAGCGGTCAGCGCAGCGCCGCATTGGCCCAATACGAAACGTGCCGCCAAATGCTGGTACAAGAGTTGGGCGTTGCGCCAACCAGCGAAACGCTTGCCCTCTATGACCGCATCCGGGCAGCGGGTGAGCTATCACCCCACAACTTTCCTCCCCAGCCAACGCCATTTGTAGGCAGGGTGGCAGCATTGGCAGAAATTCATCAACTGCTCTTGAATCCGGCGTGCCGCCTGCTGACCTTGGTAGGCATTGGCGGCATGGGCAAAACGCGGCTGGGCTTGCAGGCAGCGGAGCGCGCCCATCGACAAGGACTCTTTTTGCATGGCGTCTTTTTTGTGTCGCTTTTGGGCATTGATTCGATGAGCCTGTTGGCAACGGCCGTTGCCAATGCAATTGGATTTGCCTTAACCGGGAGCCGGGAGCCCGCAGCGCAACTCCAGGCTTATCTGCGTGACAAAGAGATGCTGCTCTTGCTCGACAATTTTGAGCACTTATGGGAAGAAGCTGCCGAGGTGGTACAGTTCTTGCGCCAGGCGCCGAATCTTAAGCTGCTGCTTACCAGCCGCGAACCGCTCAATGTGCAGTGGGAGTGGCCTGTTTGGGTGGAGGGATTGGCGGTGCCTGCCAATGCCCCGCTCGAAACAATCCAACAGCACGAGGCTTTACAGTTGTTTTACGGCCGATTCCGTGCTATGCAACCTGATTTTGCTTTGACGCCCGAAATGGTGCCCCATGCTGTCGCCATTTGTCAGCTGGTGGGCGGTATGCCGTTGGCAATCGAGTTGGCTGCTGCTGCCGGGCGACAGTATAGCTGTGCTGAAAGTGCCGCTGCCATTCAGCAAAACCTGGATTTTCTGACAAGTCGCTACCGGGACACGCCGCCACGACAGCGTAGCTTGCGTGCTGTGTTTGATTATTCATGGCAGCAGCTAACGGCCGTTGAACAACAGATATTTGCCCGCCTGGGCCTATTTCAAGGTGGCTTCACAATCGAGGCTGCCGCAAAAATAGCGGGTGCGCCCGCTGCCTTGCTCGAACGGCTGATAGAAAAATCACTGTTGCAGCGTCAGCCAAACGGCCGCTACCAGCTGCATGAGACCGTCAGGCAGTATGCACGCTCAAGGCTGGAAGAGGCTGATACACCGGGAGCGTACCAACGCTTTGCTGATTACTTTTTGGGATTGGCGCAGCAAGCTGAGGCGTCGTTTCATGGCGAACAGCAGGCAGACTGGCTCTCGCTGCTGGACGCCGAACAATATAATTTTCGAGCCGTGCTGGACTGGTCAAACGCAACCGGTCAGCCGACGCTCTTTGCCACACTGTGCGGCGCCTTGTGGCAATATTGGTATCTGCGCAGTCGGTATCAGGAAGGGTTGAACTGGCTGACGGCTGTTTCCTCGCACTTAGAAACGTTGCCACCGCAGAGCCAAAGTAAGATTCTGCGAGCCTCTGGTGTTTTTGCAACTCAGTTGGGCAACTATGATACCGCTGTAGATCTGTTGAGCCGCAGCTTAGCCATTCAAAGGAAACAGGGTGCGCCCAAAGAGATTGGATTGGCGATTAACAGCGTGGCGGTCGTGCTGCAAGCCCAGGGCAAGCTGGCCGAAGCGATAGTGTTGTATCAGGAAGGGCTGGCCCTGCAGCGCATGGCTGGAGATCCGATTGGGGTGGCTCAAACGCTGCAAAACTTGGGAGCGGCAGCGATTGATCAGGGTAATTATGCGGAAGCACAGGCGGCAAGCCTGGAGAGTTTGTCCCTATTTCGGCAGCTGGGGCTGAAATGGGGCATTGCCTACGCCTCAATCAACCTGGCCCTGGCTCTGTTGCGATTGGAGCAGCTGCAGCCGGCGCGCAGGCACATTATGGAAGGCATCATATTGTGTCAGGAAATTGAGAGCCTCGACAGTGTGGCGGAGTGCCTGGAGGTATTGGCAGGCATTGAACAGGCAGAAGGGCAGGCAGGGTTGGCCGTTGAGCTATTGGCGGTGGCGACGCGCCTGCGAGTGGAGGTAAGGTCGCCGCGTCAGGCAGGCAGTGCGGCCGATTATGAGCAGTTAACGGCTGTTTTGCAGCAGCAGCTAACGCCTAACGAGTATGCCTACCATTGGGCATCGGGTCAGAGTCGTACTGTAGCCGAGCAGTTAGCCATTGTGGGAATCTAGCATGAAGTTGGAACGAGGTGTGAACGGCCGTTAGCCCCGCTTATGGTTCGACACATCCCGACCCGGGGCTGAGCCGCTGATGTAGACCAATGGGCAGCTGCGACCTTGCCTTAATCCTGAGCGGCAACCTTCGTCTGCAGGATTGTCAGATTGTTTTGACGTTGCCATAGCGAGAAGTGCGTGTGGAGATTATCGGCCAGGCCAGCGAGCACCAACACATTAAACAACGCAACGCTAACAAGGCGCACATAATCAGACGTGGCCAGATAATGAGGTAGACGCGTGGCGGCAGCTGCTGCAAAAATAAATAACGTGAAGCAAACAAAGCTCATGAGCCAAGCGTGCAGCTGCGTGATTTGGGTCGTTGTCGGATTGTTACCTTTCATTGATTTCCCCTTTTGCTATTTGCGATTAAGGACATGGAAATTTTCTATGTCCGTTAATCTTCTGCTTTTTTAGCCGTTGGCGAAATCAATTTGGGCAAAGATGGACGGTTAACTGGTTAACAGTTTCCCTTACTTTACGGCTCTACGACCAATGTGGCGATCATCCCAGCTTCTTTGTGGCCGGGAATGCCGCAGTAAATGATGTATTTGCCGGGTTCGGGTGCGGTAAATTTTGCTTGAACCTGGTCGTTGGGGGGCATTTTTAGATGTAGATTTAGCGCATCAATATCAAAGCTGTGGGCGTACAGGTCGTAGTTTTCTAGCTGCAAGGTAATTTCTTGCCCAGCCTGTACGTGTAGTTCTGTTTGACCAAAGCGCATCTCTTTGGTGGTGTAGAGGAGGGTGTTAGGGGATAGGGAAACGGCCGTTTCTTCCCCGCGCCCGAAGCTATTGAGTAGCCCCATCCGGCTAATTACCATGCCAAAGAGTAAGAAACAGACGAAGATCCCTACGCCAAGGCCTAAATTTGTTCGTAAATTACTCTCATTTTCCAATACAGGTGTTGTTGCTTGCATGTGATACATCCTCTTGTAATGAACGGTGTGTAGCTAATAGGAGACTGGAGACGTTTCAATAGTACGTCTCCAGTCTCGTTCCCAAAACTTAATCGCCCGTTGCGACTGAAACGGCACTTTCTGCTCCTGCATTGGCCTGATATTTACGGGTCATTTCCATGACTGTGCCAGACACGATGCCGATGAACGGTGCATTCAGGGCATGAAAGGCAGAAATAAGCGGTAAGCCACTACGGCGGGCTTCCATTAGAAATGGTTGCAGAAGAATTAAGAAGAAAAGGAAGGCAGTACGACCGATGATTGCCTTAGGTAATTTGGCAACAGCCGCTGCAATCAGCGCCAGCAGAGAGGCAAGCAGTAGGCTGAGGCCAAAGAAAACGTGTGCATCGGGCGAGTTGACGATGCCTGAGTGCCACACCCCGGCCAAAAACATCTGGACGAAAACGCCAATGGCGATGAAGCCGGCCAAAACTTTGTGAATGCGGGTGAATGTTGTGTTCATGATTTTCCTCCAAAGGTGAAAATGATTTTTTAGATGCACTCAATCTCTCATGTTGAATCCATCTGAATTTATAGATTTTTGCCGCTTGCGGAGACGTTTGTCTCTGGGATGTCGGCCGCAACGGCCGTCTCTTGAATCGTTTCTCCGGTTTTGCTTTCTAGAAATGTGACCAGGTCGGTCAGGGTGGCAAAGCCTGCCCGTTCGCCGTTGTTTGGGTTTTCTAGCATGGCGCGCCAGGAACCGTTTTGCTTTTCTCGCCAGAGCCGTAGCAGATAAGCCATATATTCACGCTTTGCCATGAGATTTCCCCTAAAGGTTGATTAACTGTTTACACTGTACTGAATAACTCTTTAGAAACTCTTTATTTTTTACATTGGTGCAATGAAGAGTTCGTTTTACACCGTGCGTCTATTTTGTCGCAGCAGCACGACGCCTGCGGCAATCATCCAACCCATGCCGATAGGTAAGATGATGAAGCCAAACTTGGACATTCCCGGCAGGTACAAAACGAATATAGAGAAGATCCCCACTGCACCAGCGAGAAAGCCCCAACGGAGCAACCAGGTTGGCACCCATTCGTCACGTCCTGCTAAAGAGATGAGTAGTGGCCCGATCCCAATGATGAGGGCAGTCGCCAGGTCATCAGCCCGTGCGCCCATCCAGCCCACGACTTCGGCCATAGAAACGGCCGTTGCCAACGACTCCCCGCTAAGCAGCACCACAACGGCCAGCATGGCAATGTAAGAGGCGATAGCCAGCGGAACGGCCGTCTGGTAACAAACCAGCGCAACCTTTGCCAACGGCCGTCGCTGGGTACACAAGGCGGCTAGCGTCGATCCGGCCACGCCGAGGACAAGAACACCGAGAATCCAAACGCTGAGATTGGCTACAAGCTGGCTCTTCACGGCCTCAGTTGCTACCAGATAGCCAGCCATCGCGCCGTTGTCCAAAGCGGCCCACAAATCCGTTCCTGACGTTCCCCAAAGTGCTGCCCCAACTATCATCGTTACACAGCCTACAATGGCGGTGTAGCCACCGAGCTGAATCGTTGAACGATTCGTTGCCTGGTATGAACTATGGCTTGCTTTCTCATGCTGCACACTACCTTCTTGAGCAATTTGAATTGACATCATTTACCTCCATCGGTTTATTGGTTTTTCTACTTCTGTTATAATGATTTCGCTTGGCGAATATCGTTGTAATGAACTGAAAATAGCTTAGCAAGATACCCTTTAGAAACTCTTTATTTTTCCATAGCTGCAAAAATGATTCAGCCTAAATTAAAGATTTCATTGTTGGGGGGGCTGACGATAGACCGAGAGGGAACGGCCGTTACCGGATTTGCCTCCCGCAAAGCCGATGCCCTGTTTGTTTACCTTGCCTGTAACCAGCGCCCGCACTCCCGTGAAACCCTTGCCGCCCTCTTTTGGCCAGACAACGACCAAAGCCGCGCTTTGGCGAACCTGAGCGTGGCGCTTTCCAGTTTGCGAAAACAGCTCGATGATTATTTGATCGCAGAAAGGCATACCGTTGCTTTCAACAGCGATGCGGATTTTCTGCTGGATGTGGCGTTGTTTGAGACGGCCGTTGCCCAGGCCAAAATGCAGAAGTCAGGAAAACGCACCCGCAGCGTGGCGGTTCAGCTGCAAACGGCCGTCTCCTGCTACAAAGGTGATTTTCTGGCTGGCTTCAACATCCGCAATGCGCCCGACTTTGAAGCCTGGGTGCTGCTGACGCAGGAACGGCTGCGGCAGCAAATGCTCAATGCCCTGGCAGATCTCGTCACCTTTCACCAGCAGCGAAGCCAACTCGGTATGGCCATCGATTATGCCCAACAGCTGCTGGCCCTCGACTCCCTGCAAGAAGAAACCCATCGCCAACTGATGCAGCTTTATGCGCTGGATAATCAGCGACTCGCTGCCCTGGCCCAATATCAACAGTGCGCCGCCGTTTTGGCAGAAGAGCTGGGCGTAGAGCCAGATGAGGAGACGGTAGCGCTGTACGAATCCATTCGAGATAACAAGATGACCCGACGGGAGGGTGGGGATGCCAAGCCATCACCCGCGCATAACCTTCCCCCGGCCACGACCAGCTTCATTGGCCGTGAAGCGGAACTGGCACAGATTGAGAACTGGCTGATGGAGCCAAACGGCCGTTTGCTCACCATTATTGGGCCAGGGGGCATGGGTAAAACACGGTTGGCCCAAGAAGGGGCGCGGAGGCAGCAGAGGAGTTTTTCTGATGGTGTCTGGATGATTTCACTCGTGCCGCAAACAAATATGACTGAAGTCGTTACGGCCGTTGCGCAAGCCATTGGCCTGACACATTTTGGGAAGGACGCGATTGCCCGCCAGCTCTTTAACCACCTCAAACCATTGGAGATGTTGCTGGTGCTGGATAATCTGGAACATTTGCTCACGCCAGAGCTGCGTGATTTTCTAAGCCAGTTGACTCAGGAAGCGCCTGACCTGCGCCTCATCGCCACCAGCCGTGAGCGGCTAAACTTGCAGGCGGAGCGCTTGCTGGAGCTGCAGGGGCTGCCATTTCCGGTAAGCGGTGATCCGTATTCGTTACTCAGTCAACCGGCCGCCGATCGCCACTTACCGCTAACCGAATACGCTTCGGTTCAGCTTTTCATCAACCGGGTACAGCGCGTTCAGGCCGGATTTGATTTAAGTCGGCAGGAAACGGCCGTTGCAGATTTATGCCAACTGGTCGGAGGGCTACCGTTGGCACTGGAGCTAGCCGCCACCTGGACGCGCGTTTTGAGCGTGGCCGAGATCGTGGCCGAAATTCAGCGTGGCCTGGATGCCCTTACCACTACCCTGCATGATGTGCCCGAACGTCACCGGAGTTTACAAGCCGTCATTGCCTCCTCCTGGCAGATGTTAACCCAAGAAGAGCAGGCGTTGTTCAGGAAACTGGCCGTCTTTCGTGGCGGATTTTCGCGGACAGCGGCGCAGCGGGTAGCCAACGCCAGCCTGCCCCAGCTTATGTCCCTGGTTGACCGATCTTTCCTGCGCCTGGATGAAGATCAGCGCTTCCGCCGCCACCCGCTGTTGCTGCAATTTGCTCAGGAGCAGTTGGCTGCTCAACCCGGCGAAAAAGCGCAGGCGGCGGCAGCCCATGCCCGCTTTTTTGCTGAGTTTGTGCAGCGGCGCGAACCCACGTTGAAAGGTTCGGATGCGCCACAAGCATTGGTGACGCTGTCGGCCGATTTAGAAAATATCCGGGCAGCCTGGCAGTGGGGTCTGGCGCAATTGGACACGGTCGTTCTAGACAAGATGGTAGCTGGCGTTGCCCGTTTCTTTGGTGACCGCAGCCGCTTTTTGGAGGGAACGGCCGTTTTCGAGCAAAGCTTGAAGGTCATCACAGACCAGCCAGCCACACCTGGGTTGAAACCCATTCTGGCTAAAATACAGGTGGAATTGGGGCGCTTCTGGCATGAAAACGGCCGTTTTGCCGAGGCGGAAGCAATCCTCAGGCAGGCCGATGACCTGACCCAGCAGCACCAGCTAACCGATGCGCGCATTGATTGCCTGCGGCAGTTAGGCGTTGTGACGGACGACCAGGGCAACCGCCAGGCCGCTCACCGCTATTTAAAAGAAGCCCTTCAGCTTTGTCGAGCAGCGGGTGACCCAGACCAAATCCCACCCATCTTGAATGCCCTGGGCAACCTTTGCGTTAGCGACGGCGATTATGATCAGGCGCGGGTTTACTTCAACGAGGCGATGATGCTGGCTGAGGCGGCGGGTAACACCCTGCGTGTGGCAATTTTGCACAACAACATTGGCATTATTGCCAACCGTCAAAAGAATTACCGAGAGGCGATTCGCCAATGGCAGCTTGCCCTGACGCACTTTGAGGCATTGGCCCATGATATTGGCCGAGCCAATGCCAACCATAACATTGCCATGGCTTTTGCTGGTCTGGAACAGTATGATGAGGCCTTAACTTATATTGAAGCGGCAACGGCCGTTCACCAAGAGATTGGCCACCGTCGGGGGATGGTGGGCGGGCTCTCTGTGATGGGCACGATTTATCGCAAGCAAGGCAAACGCCAAAAAGCACGCCGCTATCTGTACGATTCGCTGCTGTTGGCACAGGAAGTGGGCGTTATTTGGTCAGCTGTTGCCACACTGGTTGAGGTGGCTGAACTGGAAATGAGCTATGGTCGTGCCGAGCAGGCGGCGCGCCTGCTGGCTTTTGCTGCTGGGCATGAGGCACCTGAGGCCACAACCCGGGAAAAGGCGCAAAATCTGTTGGCAGAGCTGCGGGCAGAGCTGCCACCTGAGCTGATGGCTGCGGCAGAAACGGCCGTTGCCGACCTCACCCTCGACGACATCATTACCCAACTAACAGGGAAATAAGTCTGCTGATGACTGACCATTCCCCACTTTCCATCTGCTGTTTTGGCGGCTTACAGTTCATCGTGGCAGGAACGGCCGTAACCGGATTTGCCTCCCGAAAAGCAGACGCCCTCTTTGTTTACCTTGCCTGCAACCCGCGCGCTCATCCACGCGAAACGCTGGCCACCCTCTTGTGGCCGAACAACGATCAGACCCGTGCTTTGGCAAATTTGAGCGTAGCACTTACCAGCCTGCGCAAGCAGCTGGATAATTATTTAGCTATTGAACGGCATACGATTGGCTTTAATTCTGAAGCAAATTCTTGGTTGGATACGGCCGTTTTCCAGCACGCCATCAACCAGGCCAAAGAGCAAAAGCAGCGCAAGGGGAAACTCAGTCGAACCGGTGCAGCCCAGTTGGATACGGCCGTCTCCCTCTACAAAGGTGACTTTTTAGCTGGCTTCAACATCCGCAACGCCCCAGAGTTTGAAGCCTGGACCTTGTTGGAGCAAGAACGCCTCCGCCAGATGATGATAACCTCTCTAGCAGATTTAATCGCTTTCTACCAGCAGCGCGGACAGGTGAGCCAGGGCATTCGCTACGCTCAACAGCTTCTGGCCCTGGATTCGCTGCAAGAGGAAGCACACCGCGATCTGATGCGGCTTTATGTCCAAAACAACCAGCGTCCCGCTGCTTTGGCCCAATACCAACAGTGCGCCACCACCCTCGCCAACGAGCTAGGCGTGGAGCCAGATGAAGAAACCACCACACTTTACAATCAGCTCAGGGACGAACAGGTGACCTGGACACCTGAAGACCTGAACATACCTGCAGCAAAGCACAACCTTCCCGCCGCTATAACCTCCTTCATCGGTCGTGAGGCTGAATTAGCGCAAATAGACCAGTGGCTGGCGGAGCCAAACGGCCGTCTCCTTACCATCACTGGGCCGGGCGGCATGGGCAAGACGCGGCTGGCGCAGGAAGCAGCGCGTACCCAAGTGGGCAACTTTGCTGACGGGGTTTGGCATGTTTCATTGGTGCCGCTGGCTGATGATGGGGAGTTGGTGACGGCCGTAGCCGAAGTCATCGGGCTTGTCTTTGCTGCTACCCTTGACCCGGCGCAGCAGCTTGTTAGCTACCTGGTCGAGAAAGAAATGCTGCTCGTCCTGGACAACTTTGAAAATCTGGTAACAGAAAGCAGCCTGGCCTTGCTGACAGAGATTTTGCAGCGCACCGTCGAGTTAAAACTGCTTGTCACCTCCCGCGAGCGGCTCAATTTGCAGGCCGAAGCCTTATTAAACCTGCGCGGGCTGCCATTTCCTCTTTCCAGTAAGCAGCATTCAATAAACAGTGAACACTCTCCATCATCCAATCCTTCGGCTACGTCAGAACAGATTCTCTACTCTCCAATCTCTGATTACCCCGCTGTTCAACTCTTCGGCAACCGTGCCCAACGTCTGCAGGTTGAATTTGAGTTGGATGGGGTGGCAACGGCCGTAGAAAAATTATGTCAACTGGTTGAGGGGCTGCCCCTGGCATTGGAACTAGCCGCCACCTGGATTAGAACCTTGACTGTGCCGGAAATAGTGACCGAGATTGAGCGCGGCATCGACTTTTTAGCCACGACCTGGCGCGATATGCCGGAGCGACACCGCAGCGTTCGCGCCGTTTGCGCCACCTCCTGGCAGATGCTTTCCCCAGTTGAACAAGACGTATACAGTCAATTATCGGTCTATCGCGGTGGGTTTAGCCGGGAAGCTGCCTGGCAAATTGCCAACGCCTCGTTAGCTACACTCAGCAGCCTGGCCGACAAATCATTCCTTCGGCTGGACGGGGCCGCTGGCCAGCAAGCCGCTCGCTATCGCCGCCATCCCCTCCTCATCCAGTTTGCCGCCGAGCAGCTGGCCCAGCAGCCGGAAAAGATGGCCGAAAGCCAAAAGCGCCTGGCGGCTTACCTTGCCCATGCCCTGGCAGACCGCGCCGACCACTTTTACAGTCCAAAACGAACGGCCGTCATGGTCTTTATGACAGCCGAACATGAAAATATACGCCTGGCCTGGCAGTGGGCATTGGCCAATGATCCATCTTTGTTAGCGTCGATGGCAACGAGCTATCAACAGTATTTAATAGGGACAGGCTTATTTGCCGAAGGGGCGAAGCAGTTTTCCTTGGCCGTCTCAGCCCTTAACCAGCCAGATCAGGCATTGGAGCGGGCACGCCTTCTCATACAATATTGTCAGTTCGCCCGATTCGTCGGCCAAACCGAAGTGGGGCGTGACGCAGTTTTAGAGAGTTTAGCCATCTTAGATAGGACGTCCCAGACCGAAAACACGTCAGATATTGAAGCCC
>CBDUOF010000183.1:0-10462 GCA_965368765.1 uncultured Anaerolineae bacterium
TTGCAACTGCACGATTCAGCGTTTCCAGAAATTCATCCAATGGCACCCGGTGAATTCGGGCTGCCCATTCCACTGTGATTGCTTTGGTCAACATGCGCCGCATGGAATAGCCCGCTACCCGCTTCACCCCAAAAATCTCCATCACATCGGCAATATCGCCATACTTCTCCAAAATTTCCGAAACGCGTGTATCTTTGTTGATTTCCATGAATCCTCTCCTCTTGGGTAATAGGTAAACCGCAAAAAGTCTTTTTGGTTTTTACACACTAACTTTATTGTTGCTGAATCTCAATAAGGATAGACGGAATAGCGAGCGGTGTCGCCGACTTTTGTCGGAGGGGTTCTGGTTGTTGTTAACGCTGCCGCGTCTGGCCAAGACGCTAAGCCTCTCTGCCTGCAACCCGTGGAAAGTAGATCCTTGGGCCATTATTAATGTGCCAGCTGAAACTTTTAATGCCGAAAGTGAATAAAAATACGGCCGAAGTTCTTGCTATCTTTCTCAATTCGATGATACAGCTTGCGGATTTCTGGCTGGTTGAGGAAGCGGAGCACTTTTTTCTTTAGCTGACCGCTCCCTTTTCCCGGTATAATTTCTACCAGATTGATTCGGCGATCGATTGCTTCCTCTATAATTCGGTTTAATTCTGCGTCTATTTTATCGCCCCGATTGTAAATATCGTGCAGGTCTAGCTTTAGCTTAGCCATATGCTCCCTCTTATCTTCTGTTCCACCAGGCAATCATTCGTCGCCATCTCAATTAGCCCTCTGCGCTGCCGTGCTCGATAGCTGTCAGCAAATATGGTAGCCACTCGTTGAGATGGATGTAATCGGGTACCTCAAACAAGGCATACCCCTTTTTGAAATGGCCTTTTGGGAAATACCGCAATGGCTTTGCCTTGCCACTGTTGATAAGTTGCGTGACTTCCACTTGCGGTAGCTTGAACGCTAATCCTGCAGGGGACCATGAAGCACACATAGCGCCATCGGCATACAGGGCGGCCCCATTAAAAAAGTGCTTCACGGCCAACGGCAGGCTGACCAACTCCGCAACGTTGGCTTCCTGAACAAGATTAGATAGCTTATCGACATATGGTTGGGTCATGGTTATAGCGGTTCGAAGCAGGCGGCTCAATTGAATCACGATGAGCCAAATGCAACGATCACTCAGCCTCTTTGGGTAATGGGCTGATGATGAGCAGCGATGTGCCTTGTGGCGTCGTGACCGAGCCGTAGCGAATGGGCGCGTACATGAGCTGGTTGGACGGTGCGTCACCCTGACCACCAGCGGCAATAAATGCGGCGTGTAACTTGTCTACTTCAGCGGGCGTGGCAACCGTGAAGGTCACCTCCACATTTTGCGGATTGCCCGCGCTGCCTTGCAGCAGGGTGAGCCAACCCTTTCCAACGGGCCAGCCCCGCGTGCCTGGCCCTTCTTCGTAGGCGGGCGGCCCCAGAGCGGTGCTGAAATAGGCAACGGCCGTTTCAAACGCTTCATAAAACAGGGTCACGCCGAATGTCCCGCTAAACTTGAATCGCGGCTCTGGTGGGGGCTGGGTGAAATATGCCTGTTGATACTGTTCGACATTCATGGTCAACATTGTAACAAAAGGTACCGTTTTGCCATAGCCAGGCGATAACTCATTGTCAAATCGCCTTAAGCCTCCCTAAGAATCAGGATAAACGCCCTTCGCATCTGCCGCGAATTCTCTATCATAGGATCAGACATGAAATTTAGACGCATTATCCTGGTTAATTTTACTGAAACATATGGCTGAGCGACAAACCCACCAAGAGAGCATGCCTTTAGCAAGCTCTCTTCCAACCACAACACCGACACACAACCGCATAATGCTGTTTCTTTTTGCCGGCCTTACCGTTTTGTTTTTGACGGCGGCGGCAATGACTTTTTGGGTCGATGGCTTTTCGCAGGTGCTTGAGGGGCGTGCGCTGCGCAAACGGCCGTCTGCCCTGCATGATGTTCCCCAATTCATAAACCTCACTATTTCTGAAACCGGCATCGCGGCCATCTCCACGGACGATTTACGGCCGTTTAACTGGCAGCTTGACACCCTTACCCATGACAGCCTCAACCTGACCCGCCAGGGGGAACAAGTTGCCTACTTCGTCGCCGGAGACGGCCAAACGATGTTCTTTCTGGCGGAAGCCGTTACCAATACCATAACCGCTCCCGCCGTGTATCAGCTTAGCTTGGGAGAGGGGTTGCCGATGGCCCTAAAAGAAGCCCCTGTGGCTGGCAGGGGGAGCGATAAGGGAATGTTCCGCCAGGTATGGGAGGAAAACAGCACGTTTTTACCCGAAACCGATGGCGGCGATCCCTGGGTTGGTCAACTATTGCTGGCTCCCCGCACCCTCAGCGTCCCCCTTGCCAACATCCAGCCGAGCGGTGGGCGCGGCAGCTTGTTCATATCGGTTTGGTCCAGCACCGCCAGTAGCAGCAACCCGGATCATCATTTGCAGGTTACGCTTAACGGTCGCCAATTGGCAGATTGGGTGTGGGATGGCGTACGTCGCACCAATATTAGGGTGGAACTGCCGAGCGGTCTTTTGCAACCAGACGGCCGTAACACGCTCACGCTTACCAGCCCGGGTGATACATCGTCCTCCGGTGAAGCCGTATATATCGATCGCATTGAGCTTCTTTACGAGGGCTACCTGATGACGGGGCAAGGGCAGTTCTGGTTTGCCAGCAATGCCAGCACCCTTTCTTTTCGAAATAGTGCAGATAATATGCTGCTTTTTGATGTGACGAATCGCTCCCAGCCTATTGCCGTGACCCAATTTACGGATTCTGGCGAGGAGGCTCTGTTTGCCGGGAGCGGAGCAAATGCGCGCTATTTTGCCCTGAATGAAGATGAAGCGATACGGCCGTTGTTGACCAGTAGCCCTGTCGTTAAACAGTCTTTGCGCCAGGCTGAGCGGGGCGCAGATTACATCGTCATCTACCCTGATGAATCGAAGTTCGAAGAGATTCTGCAGCCCCTGCTCGACTACCGTTCTGAACAAGGATTACGCGTAACGGCCGTTCCTGTAGGCCAGATTTATTCTGAATTTGGTTATGGCCAACGGGATGCCGCCGCGATTCGCAGCTTCCTGCGCTATGCCCAGGCAAACTGGGCGGCGCCTGCGCCACGGTACGTCTTGCTGGCCGGTGATGCCAGCCACGATATTCATAATTACCTGGATGCTAAGAATGAAAACCTGTTACCGGCACAGCTGCTGCGTCTGCGCAATGGTTACGCCAGCAGCGATACCTGGTTTGCCCTGGCAGAATCAGGCGTTCCCAGCCTGTCGATTGGCCGTTTCCCCGCGCAGACCGCGCAGCAGCTTCAGATCATGGTGGCCAAAACGTTAGCCTATGAAATGAACGGCCGTGCCGGCTGGACTCAGCGCGCCCTGTTTGTGGGCGAAGCGGAGCCTTATTTTGAGCAGTTCAGTGCAGAACTATCTGCCCTGGCGCTGCAGGGCGGCTATGACGTTAATGTGTTGCAGGTCGAGGAAAGTGAAAGGGTACATTACGATTTGATGGGCACGCTCACCAAGGGTGTGGGGCTTATTAATTATGCAGGGCATGGCTACGTTTCGCAGTGGGGCGATGGCCTCATTTTTGAGGGGAACGATGCGGTCATGCTGGCCAACAATGGGCATACGCCAATCTTCACGACCTTCACCTGCAATAACGGTGCCTTCACTGAACCAGGCGAAGATAGCTTGGCTGAGGAATTGCTCTGGGTAGAAAACGGCGGCATCGTGGCCGCCATCGCACCGACCAGCAGCGTGTTATTACCTGCCCTCACGCCGCTGGCCACGCTGTTTTATGAAGCGCTCTTGCAGGACGATGTGGTGACGGTGGGCGAAGCATTGCTAAACGCGCAAACGGCTGCCGCCAACGATCCTGGTTTGCAGGAAGCTGTACTCGTCGTCAATCTTCTCGGTGACCCTGCCATGCGCCTGCAACGGCCGTAATGATTACAAATAGGTCTCAAACCAACTCAACAGCTGCTGCCAGGCATCCGTGGCTGCGGCTTCATCGTAGCTGGGACGCGTGTCGTTGAAGAAAGCGTGCTGTGCCCCCTCATAAAGCTGAAACTTGTTTGTCACACCTGCTGCGCTCAGTGCGGCATGCATGGCTTCATAGCCGCTGGCCGGGATACCATCGCGTGATCCGAGAAAGCTGAGGACCGGCGCCGTGACGCTTGCGGCTTTCTCGGCCGAGAGTGGCGTCCCATAAAATGGTGCCGCTGCGGCAATATCTGGGCTACTGGCCGCTGTCTGCAAAACCAGGCCCCCTCCCATGCAAAAACCGACGATACCAAAACGGCCGTTGACAAACGCTTGTTCCTTCAGGAAATTGATCGCCTGCTGAATCTCGCCAACGGCATCGCGCATGCCCAACTCCATGGCCTGCTTGCGCGCCTCGTCTGGCTCAGTCGTAACCACGCCATGATAAAGGTCTGGGGCGAGAGCCACGTATCCCTCAGCGGCGAAGCGGTCGGCCACTTCTTTAATATGGTCATTTAGCCCCCACCATTCCTGGATGACAATGACGGCCGGACGGGGTGCGTTGCCACCCTGGTGTGTCCAGTACCCCATTAACGTCTCATCGGCCAAACCGGGATAGGTCACGATGCCGCTCATTGGCTCCGGGCTGCTGCCAGAATCAGCAGCGGCCGTTTCGGTTGGCTTTGCTTCTGTTGCAGCGGCCGTTGGCTGTGACGTTTCAACAACGGGTGGCGGATTTTCATTTGGTGCGGCAGTGCAGGCAGCCAGCAAGCTGTTCGCAGCGACCACACTGCCCAATACGGCCGTTGATCGCACTAAAAATTGCCGACGGCTGACCTGCCCAATCTGATATTCTCGGACCAATTCCATCAATTCAATTCGATTCATTTCTTGTTCTCCCTGAAATATTAAGTATGGCGAAAGAGATTGTATTGCAATTTGGCCGAAACACGCCGCGCTCTCAAAACTCCCCGATATCAGCGTAGCGGAATCTTTCAATGGCAATAAAACCAACGGCCGTTACCATCATCAAGATCGTACTCATCGCCAATGCCTGCCCAAAATTGAGCGCACCAGGCTGACCCAAAAAGCGCTCAATGGCAATGGGAATCGTCAGATAGCCGCTGTTGGGCCGTACGATGAAGCTTGTCGCGCCAAACTCGCCCATGCTTACCGTAAAGGCAAACACCGAGGCCACCAGCAAAGCGCGTCCCACAATTGGCAAATCGACCTCGCGCCACACCCGGGCGGGTGACGCGCCCAGCACCGCCGCTGCCTCTCGTAGACTGGGCTTAATGCCTTGCAGCACGGGCAGAAGCGTGCGCACCACAAAGGGAAAAGCGACCAAAACGTGGGCAATGAGTACAAGCAGTGGCGAGGTGCGCAGCCAGCGAAACGTCACCACGTAGCCAAAGCCCAACGTCACAGCAGATGCGCCAAGCGGCAGCATAAAGAGCGGATCCAGCCAGCTGCGCCAGCGAGACGGCCGTATTAGCAAGGTTGCAGACAGTGTACCCAAAGTCCCAGCCACAATGACCGTTAGCAAAGCATACCCGAGCGAATTCCGCAGCGCCGTGAGCGGTGGTACAAAGATGATGCTGTCTCGTCGCAGATTTGGCAGTGCCTGATAATAGGCGAGCGTTAGCCGCCCGTCCCGATCGACCAGGGATTGCCATACCAAAGCCAGCAGCGGCGTGAGCAAGAATAGGAGTAGCCCCACCACCATGCCACGTAGAGCCAGCTTTTCAGCCAGCGTTTTTGCGCGCCGCAGGCTGCTTTGCCGGGGTCGAAAATCGAGGGAAACGGCCGTTTTTTGCTGCCACTGACCATAAATCGACATTAGACCGAAGGTGAACCCAATTTGCAGCAGCGACAGCGCGCCAGCCAAATCGGGCCGCAAGAAAGTAACATATTGCCGGTAGATCTCCGTTTCGATGGTGCTAAATGCCGGGCCACCCAGAATGAGCACGACGCCAAAGCTGGTAAACGTGAAGAGATAAATGAGCAAGGAGGCGCTGATGAGGGACGGCCGTATCAACGGCAACGTCACTTCCCAGAAAGCACGCTTTGGCGAGGCGCCCAGCGTTTGGGCGGCTTCCACCAACCCTGGGTTGAGGTTGCCCCAAAATCCGCCTACCAACCGCACGACCACCGTTACGTTATAAAAAACGTGAGCCAGCAAAATGATTGTCAATGTCTGTTCCAGCCGGATTGGCGGTTCAGCCAGATTAAATCCAAATATCAACAATCTATTCAGTGGTCCGCTGGCGCCAAGCAGTGCGCGAAACGCTGCCGCGACAACCACCGTTGGCATAACAAACGGGATTGAGGTGAGGGCGCGCAGCACCGTTTTGCCGCGAAACTCGTAGCGGGCGAATAAGTAAGCCGCAGGCAGCCCCAGCAGCAGCGTCAGTCCGGTGGAGACAGCCGCTTGCCACACCGTGAACCATAACACGCTGCGAAAAGACGGCCGTGTGACTAAGGTGGCCAACGCCTCTGCCGTTAAACTCAGCCGGAAGATATTGCCGAGTGGATAGAAAAAGAACAGCAGTAGAAACAGCAGGGGCAAAAGCAGTAATGGCGTTGGAATGTTCGCGCGTTTGGTCATGCGTTTAAAATGGAAAAAAGATTGGTAAAAAGATTGTCATCAAAATCCAAATCAGCACGGTGAGCGGTAAGCCAACCTTCGCAAAATCAAAGAAGCGATAGCCACCCGGGCCGTACACCAACACACACGCCTGGTGCCCTATTGGGGTAACAAATGAGTTCGAAGCGGCAATCGCCACGCCCATAACAAAGGCTTGGGGGGCCAGCCCCAGGCTAAAAGCGGTCTGAATCGCAATGGGTGCCACTAAAACGGCCGCTGCCGCATTAGACATGAATGCCGTCAGCATCGTGGTCAAGACAAATAATCCCACCATGATGCCCCGTGGCCCCATCGAGCCAACCAGGCTAATGATCTGATCAGACAATAATGTAGCCGTGCCCGTTATCTCCATGGCAATGCCCATTGGCAGCATACCGGCAATGAGATAGACGGACTTCCACTCGATAGATTTGTAAGCTTCATCCATTGTCAGGCATCCCGTGACTACCGACAGGACGGCGCCTAAAACGGCCGCTTCTGAAATGTGCAACCAACCCAGGCCCACCATTGTGATCATCGAGACAAAAATGATTAAGTTTAGCGGTGCTTTGCTGGTACGCAGGGCGGTTTCTTCATGTTCAGTTAACAGCAAGAACGAGATGTCATTCCCAGCCTCTTCAATTCGTTCTTGCCGCCCCTGCACAAGCAGCGTGTCGCCTAGTTTAAGCTTGACGTTGCCCAACCGCCCGGAAATCGATTTTTCTTCACGCCAGATGGCCAATACAGTCAGGCCATACCGTGCCCGGAAGTTTGCATTTTGTAGCGATTTGCCAATGAAGGGTGCTTTTTGGCTTACTACCAATTCGGCCACAGACACTTCATCAGAAAGCCATTCGCCTTCAGGCAACTCCTGATCTGGAATCAGGGTGACGCCAATCTCATTGCGTATAGCGAGCATCTTTTCTTCTGATCCCTTCACCAGCAACATATCGTCGGCACGGATATGGGCATTGGGCAAGATGCCCAGCCGCATACGGCCGTCTCGCATAACGCCCATCACTGTGAGATCATAATGTTCACCCAGGCGGCTTTCCACGATTGTCTTGCCGATCAGCGGGGACTCTGGCAGCACATGAAGCTCGGCCAAATAATCCTTTAGCTGATACTCTCGGTTGAATTCCTGCGGATCGGCATGCAGCGTTTCTTCATAACGGGGCAATAAATGGCGGCCAATGAAAGTCATATAGATGAGGCTGCTCACCAGAATAATGAGTCCCATTCGTGTGTAATCAAATAGATGAAAAGGGGCTAGCCCAACCTCCTGCAGGGCGTCGCTGGCGAGCAGGTTGGGGGGCGTGCCAATAAGTGTGGTTACGCCACCCAATAGCGAGCCAAAGGCAAGCGGGATAAGTAATTTTGAGGCAGGGATTTTGGCATTTCGCCCCAAACCGATGGTGACTGGCAGCAAAACGGCCGCAGCCCCGATATTGTTCATGAAGGCGGACATCACGGCCACGGTCGCCATAATGACAAACGTCAGGCGCGCCTCTCCGGTCCCGGCCAGGCGACCAATGTGTCGGCCAATGACATCAGCAATTCCTGTGTGCGTCAGGCTGGCGCTGACAATATAAATTGCCCAAACCGTAATTACCGCTGGATTGGAAAAACCCGAAAATGCTTGTTCCGTCGTGAGTAAACCTGTCAATAGCAGGGCCAGGAGCACCATCATCGATACTACATCGACCCGGATTTTTTCGGAGGCAAATAACACAATTGCCACCCCCAAAATAACCAATACTAATGTGATTTCACCGGTCAAGAACACCTC
This sequence comes from uncultured Anaerolineae bacterium, assembly GCA_965368765.1. Taxonomy (GTDB): domain Bacteria; phylum Chloroflexota; class Anaerolineae; order Promineifilales; family Promineifilaceae; genus Leptofilum. The sequence goes on from CBDUOF010000183.1 coordinate 8,436, forward strand.
CGTTGTGTCTGAAAGGATTAGGTAGTGTGCTGAGTAACTTTTTAACTTTACACAATTAGAATGTTATCTTACGCTAGGACGGCCGTCCATCCCAATGAGATTAGGAAGAAAGTGTCTAATGAATCGACGCATCTTCGGTGACAAAACAAATAGGACCAGTTATAAAAAAACGGCGCTGTCTTCATAGGCAGCGCCGCTTTTCTACAGTTTGAAGCGTTGAGATTAGGCTCGCTTAACCAGCCCTACAATCTTTTGCCACAGCTCTTCGGTCAAACTATAGACGACCGGCACAACCAGCAGGGTCAGCGCTGTGCTTACCAGCAAGCCACCCATGACGGCTCGTGCCAGTTCTGAGGCAATGATGGCTCCTGCCTCGCTGCTCACTGCCAGCGGTATCAGGGCCAGGATGGCGGTCAGTGCCGTCATCCAGATAGGTCGCAGCCGGGTTCGGCCCGCTTCAACCAGGGCATCGTAGACGCTTTGGCCCTTTTGGCGAAGCTGCTGCACCAGTTCCATGAGGACGATGCCGTTTGTCACCACAATGCCCACCAGCATCATCAACCCAATCATCGCCGAGATGCCCAACACGCTGTTGCTCAAGTAGAGTGCCAAGGCGGCACCCACCAGGGCAAACGGCAGGCTGAACAAAATCGTAAAGGGATGGATAAGGCTGCGGAAGGTCAATGCCATGATCAGGTAGACGATGACGATGGAGTAGCCAATGGCGGTCACCATCGAGCGGAAGCCTTCCACCTGTTGTTGCGAGTCAAACCCTTCAGTCACTTCCACAGTTGCCGGCAGACTGTCCAGGTCATTGATGGCTTCTTTGGCAGCGCCAGTAACGCCAAGCGTGTTTTGGGTTTCAAGCTCACCGCCAAAGCTGACAGCGGAACGGCCGTCTATCCGTATGATTGTTTCGTCGGCCGCATCGCCGCCCGACGCACTGTCTACATTGCTAGACACATTGGCAATATCCGGTATGCCATTGCCATCCACATCGACAGAGCCAAGCGCTGCTTTGACGTCCTCAACCAGTGCTTCCAGCTCCGCCTGCGACTCTTCAGTAAGAATAATCGAGAAGCCACTGAAGCCCGTCTGCGAAGCCGCCGAAACGCTCACGTTCTCCTCGCCAACAATGCCAATGGCCTCCTGGCGAATCTCGTTGGTCAGTGCGTTCAGGGCATCGGTGTCTTGTACCAACTCCTCTCCAACGCTAATCGTGACATTGGCCAGATTCTGGCTAATGCCGCCACCGAAGAGCGCTTCAAAGCCACCACCACTGCCGATCTCGGTCTGAATGGTCTCTACTTCGTCAAATTGGCGTACGGCCGTTTCCAGCGTTTCTACCAATTCATTTGTCTCTACCATGCCCGTACCGGGCGGCAGCGAAACCGTCACATTGATGGTCGGTTCGCCAAAACCCGGGATAAAGCTTTGCGGCAGTTGTCCGAGTAGGAGCAGGCTGCCCGCAAAAATGAGTGTGGCAATCAGCATCGTGACAAAACGATGCTGCAATGCCCATTCCAGCGACGGCGTGTACCAGCGCTGCATGGCTGTTTCTCGCTCGTCAGGAATGTTTTCCTTACGAATGAGCAGGTAAGTCAGGGCGGGTACGACGGTGATCGAGACGATAAAGCTGGCTGCCAGGGCATAAGCCACTGTTAGGCCGAAGGGTAGGAAGAAGGAGCCAATGATACCGCCGATGAGACCCAGCGGTAAAAAGACGGCCATGGTTGTGACCGTGGCTGAGAAGATCGCGATGGCGACCTCTTTGGTTCCCTGGATGACGGCATGTTTGGGATCGTCACCCCGCTGAATGTAGCGATAGGAGTTTTCCAATACCACAATGGAGTCATCCACGACGCGGCCAATGGCCACGGTGAGGCCGCTCAAGGTCATAATGTTGAGCGTCACTTCGGTGGGGAATAGCTGAGCGATAAAGCGCAGGGCATTGTTGTCGGTTGACAACACCAGGCCATGCAGCCATTCACCAACCGTAGGCGGCACCCAGGCCATCAGCAAAAAGG
>CBDUOF010000184.1:0-10321 GCA_965368765.1 uncultured Anaerolineae bacterium
CGACGTTGTTGAGGGGAAGTACGGCCGTATCCACCACATATTCGCCCACTTCCCACCCATTCGTCGGATACGTCCACTCGCGCGGTACGTAATCAAGTTGTGCGACAATTTCTCCGCTGCTGTTATCAATCAGATGTACAAAAAATTTATATGATGCTTCCATCCGCTGTAAGGCGTGCCAATGAAGAGCAAGCGTTATGCTTTCTGCCGCCTGGGTGAGATCGTAGCCACGGAGTTCAATCACATCCTGCCAAACGGCCGTTTGGCCATGTTGGGGGACTGTTGGCGTAAATTGACGCGGCACTGCCGCAATAGAAACCTCCCCGATAGTCACTGCCTGACCGATGGGTTGTTGGGTTGCGGTTAGCTGCAAACTGAGCCAATATCTTTCCGCAGTCAAAAAGGGGTCGACTTGTAATGAATAGTGCGACCGTACAATGGCGTTGGCCCGCCATCGGTTTGTCGGCCATGCTTCGGATACAGGCTGGCACTGCTGTTGAGCCAGTTGTTCATGGTCGCGCAGAATCAGACAAACTGAATAACGTTGATTGAGCGGTGCGGTTGCGCCCCAAATGACTTCTACTGTTAGCCAACTTCCTGCCGCAGCTTGTTCAGGATAGGACAGAGTCACAACTCCCATTTTGGTGAAAGCGTCTGGCTCATACAGGGTGTGCATCAGTGGCACATCCTCACCGATGATGAGCGGATCTGTGCGATAGACGGTAATTTCATCATCTTGGTAGAAAAACGGCCGTATAAACCAATCCTGCCAGGCGGCCATTTCCTCTGCGGACAAGAATTGCCGGTGTAGCACGATATATTCAACATTGGCAGCGGCTAGTTGGTTTATCTGTTGCGATTGGTTTGGTAATGTTGCCGGAGGAGAGCTGTTTGTCAGTAGATTTTTTAGGAACGGCTCGTCGTAAAAAAACTGTAGGGCCGCCTGCGGAGGCCGAGCAATCCGCCCCTCTACTAAAGGCAGCTTGTGGACCAACTGATAACGCATGTACTGTTTATTAAACGCTTCGTCAGTAAATGCCGGGATGTCTAAAATGGCACTCTCTGTTTCCTCGACAGCAACCGTTTCAAACCAGGAAGGTATGTCCAGAGGGAGCATTTGGAACTCGTTAGCGTACTCGAAGAGGATGAGTCCGGTTAATAAAATTGGTAGTGCGGAAGGGAAGCGAGAAAACGGCCGTATCCTCAGCACCGTTACGACACCCCAAGCCGCCAACAAGCTCACTGGAATCAGCAGCAGCACATTGAATCGATCCGGAAAGCGCAGCGTCTGAACGAGAAAGGATTCTTCAATCAGCTGAAAAGGCAGTGGAATCGTGGGTTTACCCGCCCAGTACAACGTTGGTCCCAAAGCGAGAAGAAGATATACGGCCGTGCCTAACAGCCAAAACCGCGTTTTGCGCCATTGTCCAAACAGACCAATGCCAGCCAGCAGCAGCACACTGTAGCCCACAAAACGCACGTAGATAGGGTTCCCGACAAAGTTTAACGTCAGCGGTTGAATTTGGTCACCCCAAATCGGGTGGTAACTCCCGGGTGTCAAGAAAGCCAGGAGGTCGGTGGGGTATTGAGCTTCCTCAACCAGAATCTCTTGAGGATCATTGCGGCTGAGCTGGTACCGCAGCAGCGGTGTGAAGAAGGGCAAGATGAACAACAGTGCCACACCTCCTGCCAAAGTCAGCCGCAGCATCAGTTCGCTCATGTCTTTTCGCCTATTTTGAATCAGCTGCCACAGCAAAAAGATGCCCAGCAGCGGTGCGGCCATGAGCAAGAGCTGCCAGCGCGTTAGGCCTATCAGGGCAGTGAATGTGCCAGCCAACAGGGCGTCCTGCCATCGTCTGCTGCGCTGCAGACGCAGAAAATAGAGCATGGTCAGGGGCACCCAGGCAATGAGGATGAGGTTGGGATGGTCATGGTGGGACAGGTTATACGGCCAAAACGCCCCAATGAGACCCCCAAGAAAAGCGGCCGTTCCGGAAACGGCCGTATCTGCCACTACCTCCCGAATAAATAAATATAGCGCCAGCCCATTCAATGGAAAGATGAGCATAAAAGCCAGGCTGTAGCCAACTTCACCACCAAAGAGAGCTTGTAGCGGTAGCCAAAAGGCGAAATTTACCCAGGCAATATTGTGGTTTAGCAAAGAAACGCCCACTGGATAAAAGATAAGCTTTGTTTCAAACAGATCTTGTCCGTTTAGCACGGCAGATTTTAGCCACTCAAACGTCCACAAATGAACATAGCCATCGCCAAGTTGACCAGGTATGTGGCTGCCCAGTGTGGCAGCAGTTGGCCAGGTAAGCAGCACGGTAAGCAAGCTATAAATTGTGAATACAAGAAGGGGCCCAGCCGGACCCTGTTTCGCCTTTTTACTTTGCATCTTGCCGGGATTTTACCGACTTCCCCTTAATTGTCTAAGCGGATCAGCTTGCGAAAAATAAAAAAAGAAGAAGGCGACAGCGCACCTTCTTCTTTGCTAGATGTATCCTGTTTGCTCTATGACTAAAAGTTAGAACAGCCCAACGACCTTGCCCGTTTCCAAATCGAGATCAACATCATAGAAAGACGGCCGTGTTGGTAAACCAGGCATCGTGCTCATCGTGCCTACCAACGGGTAAAGGAAGCCTGCACCCACGCTGGCCCGAATCTCACGGATGGGGAGGGTGAATCCGGTTGGCGCTCCTTTTAATGCTGGATCATGACTTAAGCTCAGATGCGTTTTTGCCATGCACATCGGCAGCTTATCAAAGCCCAAACGGTTGTAATCCGCGATTTGTTCTTCTGCCTTCTCAGAATATTCCACACCATCTGCGCCATAAATCTCTTTGGCGATAATTTCGATTTTTTCTTTGATGGGGATGTTTAGTGGGTAGAGGAACTTGAAATTGCTTGGCTTCTCACAAGCAGCCATGACCGCCTTGCCCAGATCGACAGAGCCTTTGCCACCTTCCGCCCAATGGTTGCTCATCACGGCATCTTCCGCGCCCGCTTCCAGAGCAACCTTTCGGACCAATGCCACTTCGTTGTCAGTGTCATCCTTGAATTTGTTGATGGCCACGACAACCGGAATGCCAAAGCGAAGAGGGTTTTTGATGTGGGCCACCATGTTGACACACCCTTTTTCCAATAGGTCCAGGTTTTCTTCGATGTAAGCTTGATCCAGCGGCTTACCTGCTATCACTTTGGGACCGCCACCGTGCATCTTGAGCGCGCGAATGGTGGCGACCAACACGACAACATTGGGAACGAGACCACTATAGCGGCATTTGATGTCGAAGAACTTTTCCATGCCGATATCAGCGCCAAATCCAGATTCAGTGAGGACGTAGCCATCAGGTCCAACCAACTTGAGAGCGATTTGATCAGCGACGATGGAGCTGTTGCCGTGGGCAATGTTGGCAAACGGGCCTGCATGAATCAAGGCTGGCGTGCCTTCCAGCGTTTGCATCAAAGTTGGCTTAATAGCGTCCTTCATGAGAACCGTTAACGCGCCACCTACGCCAATGTCGTCGGCCGTAATGGCATCCCCTGCCTTGCTTTGGCCAATGACCATGCTACCTAACCGCTCACGCATGTCAGCCAGATCGGTGGTCAGAGCCAAAATTGCCATGATTTCGCTGGCCACGGTGATGTCATAACCCGTTTCACGCTCGAACTTTTCAGCTGGCCCTCGGCCAATGGTGATGCCCCGCAAGAAGCGATCGTTGGTGTCGACGACACGTCGCCAGGTAATCGTGTCCATGTCAATATCCAAGCGAACGAATTTGCTTATCTCTTCTTCGGTCAGCTCATTGGGGTCCGTTTTGTTGATGCCCAACTTTTTGAGGCGCTTAATCTGCACCGGTGCTATTTTGCGGCTGCCGTCTTTGTTTTTTGGGCAGAGTGCGTTAAACAGTCGCGTATCATCCTGGTAGGATTCATGGTGAATCCGCACATCGATGGCCGCCGCCAATAGATTATTGGCTGCGGTAATGGCATGAATGTCGCCCGTGAGATGCAAATTGAAATCTTCCATCGGGATGATCTGGGAGTAACCGCCACCAGCGGCCCCGCCTTTGATTCCAAACGTTGGACCCTGGCTGGGCTGGCGAATGCAGGTGATCACTTTTTGGTCCAAATGTGCCCCCAACGCCTGGCTAAGACCGACTGTCGTTGTTGTTTTGCCTTCGCCTAACGGGGTGGGGGTAATGGCCGTCACATCAATATATTTGCCATTGGGACGGTCCTTGAGCCGGTCCCGCACCGAGAGTTGGACTTTGGCTTTGTAGTTACCATACAGTTCTAACTCTTCCGGCAGCAGGCCAACTTCTTTGGCAATTTGCTGAATGGGTAGGGGAGTGGCCGATTGGGCAATGTCGATGTCGCTGGGAACGGCCGTTAACAGATTTTTTAGCTTGTGAGGCATAGTGGGTTTCTCCTTGAAAAATGTTGGTCAAGTTAGCAAGTAAACTCAACCGACGATAAACGTTTCTTAGCCAAATTGACGGAGCCTATTTTGTAGGCATTCGGCAGTTGAAACAAGTAACAAACGTCATGAACTATTCAGACGCTTGGCGGCGACGGCGACGCTCGCGACGGGGCCTTGCTTCTGAAGTCCCATCTTCATTCTGTGGGCGATTGGCTTGTATCCATGCGATACAGTTTTCGTCGTTCCCCATCATCACATCTGCAACCATAATGCCCTGTTTGATTTCGTGCTCAATGGGGTTTGTAATAGCAGAAGCCATGCCGTGAGAGATAGCCATGGATAAGAAGTGCGCATTTAGTGGGGCACGTTTAGGCAGGCCAAACGATACATTGCTGGCGCCGCAGCAGGTATTGACTTTTAACTCCGTTATGCAGCGGTGAACAATATGGAAAACTTGCCGCCCAGCATAGCGCATTGCCCCAATGGGCATGAGCAGCGGGTCGATGATGACATCCTCCCGTGGGATGCCGTGATCCATGGCTCGTTCTACAATCTTTTTAGCCACAGCAAAACGCTCGTCGGGGTCCTGAGAAATGCCGGTTTCGTCATTGGAAATGCCAATAACGGCCGCGCCATACTTTTTGACCAGCGGCAGCACAACTTCCAGCCGCTCGTCTTCGCCCGTAACGGAGTTGACCAGCGGTTTGCCTTCGTAGGCGGCCAGACCGCTTGCCAGGGCGGCGACAATTGAAGAATCAATTGAAAGGGGCACGTCGGTGACGGATTGCACCACTTTGATCGCTTTGGCCAGAATGGCGGGTTCATCTGCCAGCGGAATGCCAGCGTTAACGTCCAGCATATGGGCCCCGGCTTCCACTTGAGCGAGCGCATCGGCAATAACGCGGTCATAGTTATCAGCGGCCATTTCACGGGCCAATGCTTTGCGCCCGGTGGGGTTAATGCGCTCGCCAATAATGGTAAACGGCCGATCTGGGCTAATGATCACCGTTTTGGTTTTTGAACTAATGATTGTTTCCATGGATATTCCTTTTTGATTGTTGATTGTCAGCGGTCTTGACGCCGCACAGCCTTAGGTGCGCTGTCGGCCGATGGCTACTGCTCATTCTTGCGTCTGCGTGATCGCGTGCGTTCTTCGTGATTTTTGAAGCCAGCCTGATTCGGACGCGGCAGCAGACCGGCTTCTTCAATGATTTCTGCGACAAGCTCTTCCTGTCGGTATGCCATCACGTGCACACCTGAAACACCTTCAATGTCCCGTACCTGTTGAATGATTTCCACACATATCTTTTTGCCTTCTGCGCGTTTCTTTTCTTTTGGCGTTTTGCGCAATCTTTCAATAATTTCATCTGGAATGTGAACACCAGGGATTTTTGTGCGCATAAATTCGGCCGTTTTTTCTGAGCGCAACGGGCCAACGCCAACCAAATAGTACGCTTTTTCGTGAAGACCCAAATCGCACACCCGCTTCATAAATTCCTTGAAGCGGGGAATATCAAAACAGTATTGTGACTGAAAAAAATCGGCCCCTGCTTCAATCTTTTTTGCCAGGCGCAGCGGCCGCCAATCAAACGGTTGTACAAAGGGATTTGAGGCGGCGCCTAAAAACAAGCGTGGCGGCTCTGTCAGTTTACGGCCGCTTAGAAACATTCCTTCATCACGCATGATTTTTGCCGTTCGCAGCAATTGAATGGAGTCAAGGTCGAAAACCCGCTTGGCCTGCGGCTGATCGCCCACGGTGACATCATCCCCCGTGAGGCAAAGCACGTTTTTTACGCCCATTGCCGCTGCCCCCAATAAATCGCCCTGAATGGCGATCCGGTTGCGGTCCCGGCAGGAAACCTGAAAGACTGGTTCGTACCCCGCCCGGGTGAGTAAAGCACAGATTGCCACGCTAGACATATGACAATGGGCTCCGGAGGCATCTGTCGCATTAATGCCATCGCACACCTCGGAAAGGACCAGGGCGGCGCTGTACACTTCTTCTGGATCGGCGCTGTCAGGTGGGTCTAGTTCGGCCGTGACGGCAAAACGACCAGAGCGAAGCACGCGTTCAAGGCGGCTGCCGGATTTATAATCTGTCATAGCTTTGTAATCCGCGATAACGTAACGGAGGTTAAGATTGGCAAAACCAACACGGGATCATTGTTCACCGACTACCAGAATCTCAGAGGTGCCGACCCAGCCGACTGGTGTCACCTTGTCTGCCCCGGTGAGCATGGTAATCCAGGCCGATTCCCCTTCTAGCTGCCGGTTGACCGGGGGCTGAATCTCTATGATTTCGCTGCCGTATTTGGGCATCTTTTGGGAGCGTTCAAATGCCTGTACCCAAATGCATTTCATCTCTGGTATGACTTCGCAGTGGCCGTTGGCCCGCACACCGCCACAGGGCCCATTGCGCAGGTTTTTGGGGCAGGTCATGGGGCAGGTCATGCCGGTGGAATGCAGAATACATTGGCCACACATGCGGCAGTCGAATATGGCCCGTTTGGCCAACTCTTCGCCCCCTCGCAGCCAGCGGTTTGCGCGCGCGTAACCTATTTTTTTAAGGAGCGGTTGGAGTTTATGGACGGCCGTATGCGTCGCTTGATACAAACGTTCCAGCAAGGCGGGATGGTTTTGCAGGCGGCGCAGCAGGCCCATAGGATTTTATCCTTTTGCCTGACGGATTTTCATAAACTTCTTGGCCGTTTCTACGGCAACCGAGGCATCGCGGCAGTAAGCGTCCGCTTCGATATCCTCGGCAAAGGCTTCGTTGAGCGGCGCACCACCAACCAGCACGGTAATCTTGTCGCGGATGCCTTCCTCTTTAAGTGCGTTGATAACGACGCGCATGTAGGGCATGGTGGTGGTGAGCAGGGCGCTTAACCCCAAAATATCAGGATTGTGTTCTTTGATCGCGGCAAAGTAATCTTCAACAGAGTTGTTGATACCGATATTGATTACCTCAAAGCCAGCTCCTTCCATCATCATGCTGACCAGGTTTTGGCCGATATCGTGAATGTCGCCTTTGACCGTGCCAATGACGAGCGTCCCGACTTTGGGCGCTCCTGTTTCTGCCAGCAACGGCCGTAAAATGGCCATCCCTGTCTTCATCGCTTTGGCTGCCATCAGCACCTCTGGTACAAACAAGATACCGTCGCGGAAATCGACACCCACAATGTCCATCCCGGCAACCAATCCCTTGGTCAGAATCACATAGGGCTCAATATTCCGGCTGAGGGCTTCGTTTACCTCTTCCGCGATCTCTTCAGCATAGCCGTCGTATAAATCTTCATGCATTAATTCATACAGTTCGTCGGTGGACAGCTCTTCAAGAATAATTTCTTCTTCGTCGCTCATAGGTAGAGTATTCCTTATTGTGATAGGTTTCCTGTTCGGAAATTTGTGCTTCGCGCGAGATTATCGGTTGGAGATTATGCAATTTCCCATCACCAATCTTTAATCTCCTCTCGCTACGCTTCGTCTTTTACGCCTTCGCTTCGGACGGCCGTTTTCATTTTGCGCTGTGACGCGTTTGGCTTTGGGCAGGATGCCGTTCAGGTGCGGAAAGGAATCGCTGGCGTGCGGTAGATGAATTGCACCGACAAATTCCTCCTGAAAACTGGGATGAACGGCTGTTTCAATATATTTCACCCACTCGGAAATACGTTGGGCTTCGCACCGTTTGTGCCTGTTTAGTAAGGCGATTCGCGCCCCATCGCCCGCTGCATTGCCAACAGCCGTCACCCGATCCAGGGCACAATCAGGAATAAGGCCCAAAATCATGGCATATTTGGGATCGATGTAACTGCCAAATGCCCCGGCAAGTACAATGCGGTCAACGGTCGATAAGGCGGCTTCGTTCATGAGCAGCTTGATGCCAGCATACAGGGCTGCTTTGCCCAGCTGAATGTTGCGCACATCATCCTGGGTCACCAAAATGGCGGCGCCCGTCGTGGTTTGTTCGGCGGTGGCAATCATGTATTCACCGCGCCGCCCGTCCCACTGTATGCGTTCGTGAGACAGGGCCGGATTGAAACGGCCGTCTGGCTGTAGAATGCCTGCCAAAAACATCTCCGCCACTGCTTCAATAATACCCGAGCCACAAATGCCTGCTGCCAAATGTTTTGTTTGCTTCGCAACCGGAACTTGTGCCCCAATTTGCCATTCATCCGACCATTTTTCTTCGCCAATTACCCGAAAACGGGCAATTTTTGTTACTGGATCAATGCGAACGCGCTCGATTGCCCCGGGCGCAGCGCGCATGCCGTAGCGAATTTGGGCGCCTTCAAAAGCTGGGCCGGTGGGGCTGGAAGCGCTCAGCATCCACTCCTTATTGCCCAGCACAATTTCAGCATTGGTTCCCACATCTACCAGCAGCGTGACCGCTTCCTGGCTGTAGGGGGTTTCTGCGATGAGCGCCGCGACATTATCTGCCCCAACGTGTCCCGCTTCGGCTGGCAGCACGTAAACGTTGGCGCTGCGATGCAACCGTAGACCCAGGTCCCGCGCCTTCACGTCCATGCCGTCTCGATTGGCCAGCGCAAAAGGCGCCCCGCCCAGCTCTACCGGGCTGATTCCCAGCAGAATGTGCATCATGGTGGTGTTACCCACAAAGACCGCTTCCTGAATTTGCCGGGGACGAATACCAGCCTCGCGCGCGGTGCTGGCGGCCAAACGGTTTAGGGCATCGATGACGGCCGTATGCATTTTGTCCAGCCCGTCACTGTGCATCATGGCGTAGGAGACGCGGCTCATCAAATCTTCGCCGTAGGTCACCTGTGGATTCATCATCGAGTCTGTGGCTAAAATGTCGCCCGTGCGTAAATCGCACAAGAAGCCCGCAATGGTGGTGGAGCCAATATCGACTGCCAGTCCGTAGACGCCTTCACTATAGCCCGGCTGCACGTCGATCACCTCTTTTTCCTGCCACAGCGTCACGGTGACACACCACTTGCCTTTGCGCAGGTTGGCCTGCAGCGTGCGCAGCACGGGTAAATCGATGGTGAGATCGTGCAACTCCCACTTGTCGGCCAGCGCATCCTGCAGGCGACCCCAGTCACCCCGATGCTTGCCGAGTTCAGCTTGCTCAACTTCCACGTAAACCTGTCGCACAGCGGGGAACAGCTCGATGATGCGGTCGGTCGCTGCTTTGCGAATGATCTGCTTGTGGGCGCGGCTTTCTTCCGGCACAAAAATGAGGGCGTCATCGCAGATGCGAGCGTTGCAGGAAAGTCGGCACTCCGGGCTTTCCAGCTTTTCCAGCAGGCGTGTTTCTTCCTCGGTAGGCGGCGAAAGATGATCATCGGCCGACGTGATGCCATGTTTGGCAAAATGACCTTCTTCTACCTTGACGCGACACTTGTTGCAGGTAAGCCGTCCGCCGCAAATGCTCTCGATTTCCACGCCAAGCTGCCGGGCGGCGTCCAAAACCAGGGTGCCTGTTGGCACGTGGCCTCGTCGCCCAGACGGCATGAAGATGATGAGGTGCTCGGCGTTGGTTGGTTGCTTGGTCATTTGTCCCTTAATGAAGTGGCCGTTTGGCGCCAGTTGATAGTCGCAAATTGGGTGTCGAGTTCGGTGGAAACGGCCGTTGCGACTTCTTGCGGCGATCCGGGACGCTCCAACGAATCGCTCCAGTGAAAGCCATCCAGATAGCCGTCCGTACCAACCAGTTCCGCCGCCATCGCTGCGTTATCCACGGCAACCTGAAAACGCTGTGGCAGCTCAATGCTGATGCGGTCGCGCCGCCCGCCAGCACGCACCTGCACCGGTATGTCATGCCAATACATGATTTGATAATTGGCCATAAAAGCGCTTCCACCTGCATTGAAGTTTCAACACAAAAACAGGGATTGTATCAACCGCTTCACCGTTTGCCGAAAAGTAGGGATG
>CBDUOF010000185.1:0-10232 GCA_965368765.1 uncultured Anaerolineae bacterium
GCCGCTGAAGGGATCTTGACCCAGGCATTTGCCACCTATCAACCAGAAATGGTCCTTACGCAGCTATTACAGCGCGGCCTGGCTGACGTCGGCGAACGCTGGTTTAACGGCAACGCAACCGTGCAGCAGGAGCATTTTGCTTCTGCTTTGGCCATGCGGCGGCTCAACTCCCTGCTGGCGGCGTCGCCAGCACCCACCCGTGCTGGCCGTCTGCTAATTGGCTGCCCTCCTCATGAATACCACGACTTTGCCCCACTAATGTTGACGATTCTGCTACGGTATCGCGGCTGGGAGACGATTTATTTAGGCGCGAATGTACCGCACGGCCGCTTTGTCTCTACTGTTAACACGATAAAACCTAACCTGATCATGATGACCGCTCAGCAGCTGCACACCGCTGCCAACCTCTTTGAAGTTGCCCAAAGCTTGGCTTCGGAGAAAGATATTCGGTTAGCCTTTGGCGGGCGCATTTTTAATGTGCTGCCTAAATTGCGCAAACGTATCCCTGGCTATTTTTTAGGTGAAACCATCGAAGATGCCGCTCAAACGGTTGAAAAGCTTCTCAATGCCACTGAGCCATTGCTTCCCGTTCAACCCATTCCCGATATCTACTTACAAGCCCTGGCTATCTTTCGGGATAAGCAAGCCTTAATTGAAGCGACTGCCTGGAATATCTTGAAAACGCAAGGCATCTCATATGAACATTACACCAACGCCAATCTTCATTTGTCGCGAGATATCTATGCTGCCCTAACGTTTGGTGATATTACCTATTTAAGTGCCGAAATTGCCTGGGTGGAAAAGTTACTTCTCAATTACAGTATGCCATCTGAAGCGCTACGCCTTTACATGACGGGTTATCACCAGGCCGCCCGCGATCACTTGGCTGGTCCTGCAGAGCTTGTCGTTGATTGGTTGTCTGAAATGTCCAAAAATTCGGCGTTGATGACGCCAACGAGTTAACTGATGGATACGGCCGTTTGGTGGATTCGTCGTGATTTGCGCCTGGAAGATAACCAGGCGCTTTCGGCAGCGCTAGAAGCTGCCAATCAGGTCATCCCACTGTTTATACTGGATCCTTTCTTTGAGAAATCCGCTTATGTCAGCCACAAACGATTGACATTTTTGTGGTCAGGGCTTCATCAGCTGGATGCCGATTTGCGCCAGCGAGGCAGCCGCCTGATCGTGCGTCAGGGCCGTCCGCAGGACGTGCTTGCCGCTGTGGTGGCAGAAAGCGGGGCGGGCGCAATCTATGCTGAAGAAGACTTTTCTAGCTATGCTGTTGGGCGAGACGCGCACGTAGCCCGGGCAGTTCCGTTACAGTTGGTTGGCGGCCTTGTGGTGCATCCACCGGGTACGATTCTAAAGAAAAATGGAACGCCCTACACAGTATTTACGCCATTTAAGAAGAATGCCTGGCTGCAACGGCCGTTGCCCCGCCAGTCGGACCTTGTGTCAGCCCCTTCCCATTTGCCAACGCCTGGCAACATCCTTTCTGAGACGCTACCCACCGTGCCATCGTTGCCCCATCCGCTCGCGTTCCTTCCCGGCGAGGATGAGGCGCAGCGCCGCTTGGCTGCGTTTGCTGGCGATGGGATTGCTTCCTACAAACAGTCTCGGGATATCGTTTCACTGCCTGGCACGTCACAGCTTTCGCCGTACCTGCGGTTTGGCATGATCTCGGCACGGCAGGCAGTGGTTACGGCCGTTTCTGCGATGCAGCAGGCCAAAAGCAAAGAAGCGCGCAGCGGCGCGGAAACATGGTTGAGTGAACTCATCTGGCGTGAATTTTACGTCCATATTTTGTACCATTTCCCCCATGTATTGCGGCGCAGTTTTCGGCCAGAATACGACGGAATTGCGTGGCGCAACGATCCCAAGGAATTTGCGGCTTGGTGCAACGGCCGTACCGGCTATCCCATTGTGGATGCGGCCATGCGCCAGCTTACCACTAGCGGCTGGATGCACAACCGCGCCCGAATGATCGTTGCTTCATTTTTGGTCAAAGATTTGCTGATCGATTGGCGCTGGGGTGAAAAATTCTTCATGCAGCACTTGGTGGATGGCGATCCGGCGGCGAACAATGGTGGCTGGCAGTGGGCGGCTGGCACAGGCACGGATGCTGCTCCGTACTTTCGCATTTTCAATCCAACCACGCAGGCCAAAAAATATGATCCTGAAGGCAGCTACATTCGCCGCTGGCTGCCGGAATTGGCTGACGTGCCCCACGACTATATTCATGAGCCGTGGACGCTGCCGTCTCTGGATGAAGCGGTCGCGAACCGCGAGGGTGGACAACAATATCCCTTGCCAATTGTGAACCACAAGTCGGCCCGTGAATGGACCTTGGCTGCCTATAAACTTGCCCGCGAAGCGACCTAGAAGAACATGCTAATGATATACCCAGCCTCTACTCCGCGGTATTGCCAGCCCAGCACTTCCAGCATAATGTAATCGGCAATGGCCCACAGCCCAAAACAGCCAATTGAAAAGAAAATGATGGCAATGGCCACGCCGATGAGCAAGCAGCCTTGACCACAGCCTAAACGGCGGGCAGTTTGTTGTAAACGGCCGTTTGCAGTCGCGGTGGGAGGCTGGTTCGCTGTCGGTGCGGCTGGCGCTGGTTCCGGTGCGGTGGGCGCTTCAATTTCACCGTGTCCACTGCAGCCATAGGCGGCACATCTATTCCCGTTGGCACGCCAACAGTGTGTGTGGTGCCGGCTGCTGTCCTCAGGGCAAACGATCACCTCATCCCCCGGCGCAAATGGATTCTTGCACAAGGCACATTCCTCGCCTAAAAAGGGGGATTGCTTGGTGATGACGACAGGGGAAAGCATGGAGGAGGGGAAAGATTGGAGAGTGATTTATCTCAACGCCCCAATCTTTCAATTAGCCAATTTTTATTTGATCCAGAAGCCATTTAACCAGGCGTTGCAGCAAACCGGGGCGGCGCATTTGCTCCACTTCGCGGCGCTGCTGATCTTTTAGGCGTTTGGTTTGGCTGGAACGGCCGTTTGCCGAAGGTCGTGGCAAATCGGTATATTTAATGCTCAGGACGCTGTTTGTTTCCACCCCATAAATGTTGAACTTGTCATGGCCGCAGCCCAGCACGGCACACTTGCCGCCACCTTGCTCCCAGCAGGTTTGATGGTACAGCGTGCCGCATTTGGCGCACACTATCGGCCGCAAATCGCGGTCTTCCACAAACTTTTCCACCGGATTGGCACAAATGGGACAATGCAGGCTCAGCTGGTTAGCTTCCTGAATGTCGCTATTCGTAATGGTGAGGGAGGGCATTTCTTGTTCGTCCATTGAAAATAAGAGATTGGAGAATTAGAGATTAGAGATTGATAGTTTCATTATACACTAATCTTCAATCGTCAGTCTCCAATCTCCCAAAATATTCTAAGATTTCTCACCAGGATCCCGCGGCCCATTCTGGCCAGCCAAAATTGTGCCGCGAAACCTGCGTCTTTTGCCGATCCCAGCTAAAAAAGCCGCTAGTTTGGGCGCGAGGGTCTAGCACAAAGGCAACGTGCCAAATCTGGGTGAAAAAATTCTGATGAATAAATAGATCCATCCCTGACAAAAAGATGCCAAAGCCGGGATGGGTATGGTACCAGCCCACGATTACGGCCGTTTCATCGGGATACCGTTCATGAAGTTTATCGGTCATGTAGCGCCAACTTTCCGGTGTGTAGGTCACGCTGGCGCCGTGCATTACCGTGTATTTGGCAATAATCGTGTCTAAAATGTGTACTCGATAACGGCCGTCTGGCTGTTTTTCCGGGCGCGGACCAACCAGCACACCAGCTACTTCGCGGTTTAGGCTGCTCAAGGCATGGGCCTGGGAAGCGCGCAGAGCTGGCTCCTCAATGGTGATGTCCACGGCCGCCGGTGTAGGGTCGCCCAATGGTAAATGGCGCCCGGCAATGCGGACCCGCGCTCGGCTGGGGGCAATGACGGCTGCTTCCTCTGCGGCAGGCGGCGCTTCGCGCTCTTCATGCACTGGCTCCGGTTCGGACACAACGATGCCATCAATTTCCGTCTTTGTGTCTGCCTCGGATGCAATTGCCGTGGCTGGCGGCTCTGGATCAGAAGCGGGTTCCGGCGCAACGGCCGTTTCCTGAATGGCTTCTTCGACGTCTTCTGTGATTACGGTATTTTCAGCCAGTTGTGCTTCAGTGTCTTCACCTGCGGTTGCCGCTTCCTGATCCGCATCAATCTGGGCCATTACAGCCTCTTCATCCGTTGTTGCTTCGTCTTGCGTTGCCTGGCTCAGTGCTGTTGGGCTTGTTGAAGCGGCCGTTTCTACGACCATCTTTGCCAGCCATTCCCGCGATGGCGCCACAGGCTCACCTGCAGCATCGACGACATCCATCTCCATTTTGACCGAACCATCTTTGGCTAAATCAGCCAGCTTGATTGCCTGGTACGTCTGCCAAATTTCGGCTTCCATCTGATCCGCAAAGAGTTGCAGCTCTGCCAGGGTGCATTCATGCAATGTTTTGTAATTGCCTTCCAGGTGAACCAATTCGGTAGGTGTCAGGCGAATATTGGCCGATACGGCCGTTTCCTGCCCGGGCAAATGAATTTGAATAATGGCAACGTAATGGGTTGTGGATGTGTCACTCATAAAAAAGTCCAAAAATGGAACGCTGAAATACTAAATTGGCCTGATGTTCAAGCTCAGAACGTTTGAACCGATCAGGGGAAACTGTGTCTAATTAGCGAAGTAGTTCTACAGAAATCTCGCAGCTCGCGATGCCTGGCAAGGGAATATTTTGACGCGAGACGGCCGTTAGCCGCAGCTCATACTGACCCAATGGCAGCGCCTTGCTATCCCAATTCGTCAGCAAGCCTAAATTTGTTTGGCGACGCTGCACTCCGGCGAGTTCCCAGCTATCCCCATCAGCGGGTCGATATTCAATCTGGTAGCGGGCAGCTTCCGGCTGGGAAGCCGTGCCGAAAATGGAGATAGCCTCGCCGCCAGCCAGCTGCGCACCATCTGCGGGCGACAGGATGCGCAGCTGCGGGTTTGTGCAGCTAACCGCATTGCCTGAGGTTTCATCGGCCAGATTGACGATGACATTCTCCAGGCTATTTATCTGCCCGTTGAGCGCCACCACCCAGCCAAAAAGCAAAAAAAACCCAATGACAAAGCCCAAAATTCCCAGAATGGCGTTATTGGATAGCGCAAACGGCCGTTCCTGCCCAAATGCAGGGCGCGCCAATCCAGACGCCTCGGTAGCTTCGTAGGACGCGTAAAACTGTTCGGTTTCACGCGTATGCCATACCTCAGCTTTGGCAACGCGCCACGGCGCGATCGGTTTTTCTTGCGTATCGAGCTGCTCAAAGTAGCCAGCGATGGGTGCCAAAACCGTGCCTTGCCAGCCAAAGTAGCTGGCTTCGTTACCCAGCGGATCGACGACAAGCCCGACATGCCAGGGCAAGGTAAAAGCGGCCGTGTGTACTACCACGTCATCGCTTGAGTAAAAAACCCCAAGTCCGGGATGAGTGTGAAACCAGCCAACAATTTCCAAATCAGGATAGCGTGCGGCCCTATCGTGGTGAATTTGGCTCCAGGCATCGGCCGTAAAGGTGAAATGGACCGGGCCATGATCGTCGTTGCGTGCGGGTAGGGCGGCAATGACGTCCACAACTAGCTGGCTGCCGTCACGGTAGGCGTGGCCCAACAAGACGCCGCCTAGCTCAGAGCGCAAGTTGCTGATGCTGTGCGCTCGAATTTGGCTGAGCGCCTGCTGCCGGTGACTAACAATCACCTGGTTGGCCATCGGTTGGGTGCCATGGAGGTATGCCTTGCCGAGGATGTCGCTTAACGGCCGTTCGGGCAGGCTTTCAATTTCTGGTTGGCCAATCATTGGTTCAGGATCAGTTGTGGAACGGCCGTTAGAGAATGTTGATTCCGAATTCATCCGATTCATCCTCCCCAAGCACGATCAAATCTTCCAGCGACTGCCCTTTTAAACTGCGGCGGTCGATGGGGAAGAGTTGCTTGTGGCGCAGTGCCCAGGCAGCGGCCTTCGAGTTCATCGGGTCTTTGGGATCAAAGTTTTTGTATTGAACCATTTCTCCAAGCGTAAGGAGCAGTTCATCCAGCGTCTTGGCCGCCCACCACGCCCCAATACAAACCGCACCCGTCACATGAATGTTTGGGTGGAAGATTGGGGTGTGCCACTTTAGCTGTGGTTGTTTGAGAGGGTATTCTGCATGAAGGTAAATGCTGACCTCATGCGATTCACGCAGCAATGGCTTGCCAGCAGAATTAATCTTTTCCACTCCTTTGCAGGTAAAGCGGATCAAATATTTCTCGACGGGATCACCATCGGTAGTAAGAATGTGAATAAACTCACTGCGATTGACCAGCTCCCGAATCCGTTCATGGTCGTTGCGTAATCTGGTTTCACGAATATCAAAGGACATAGTTTTATTGTCGAACTTAGAGACTGGAGATTAGAGATTGGAGATTCGATCTCCAGTCTCCACTCTCTTGTCTCAAATAGAAATCAAGAAAGTTGTTGTGTAAAAACCAAAAAGAATTTGGAATCAGAATGATCGGGAAATTGGTTTTTACCTGAGCAAATCACGGAGAAATCGCGCTTCGATTTTCAAAGAACTTTCTGTGATTTGCTCGAAATAGGTTAACCAGCTGTTACTTCCGGGAACAGGCTCAAAATATCGTCCTCGACCACGCCTGCGTCAGACAATGATTCATCTTCGCTTAGACGTTTGCCAGAGGAACGGTGATCCAATCGATAGGTGATCGGGTTGGCACCTTGGCTGGTGGGCAGTCCCATTTTGCTGACCAGGGCGGGGATTAAACGCCGCATTGGTACGTCGTCTGGGAGTTCTACCGGGGTCTTCTTGGAACCAGTTGGATCATAGATAATTGTTTTTATGCTTGCCATCTTAAAATAGCCTCCATTCGTCTTGGTTGAATTGCTTTGTGAGCCACGCGCCTGATTCAGGTCGTGGATTGGGTCAAATCAACTTGTTAATTCACTTTCTAATACGCAGTTTGCTGGCGGGGGTTGCACCGATTAGTCAAACTGTAAGAATGTTTCTTTGTCACCCGTCAGTTCCAGATAGATGCTGGCCTTTTGGCTAGCGCTGCGGGCGCGGATGATGCTCAGGGGCGGCACATCTATCTCGGCCAGGGTGCGATCCAGAAACGTTTCGCTGCCGTCAACGCGGTGGGTCAGGTTCATCTCGCGTCGCCCGCCACAATTGGGGCACACAGACTCATTCTCATACAGGCGTGCCATCCTGCGGAAGATGGGAAATTCCTCACCACAGTCTAAACAGTGCATGGTGGTGACGATCTCACCGTCAAACTCCAACACGGCATCGTCAGCCAACTTGTCTTTGGCAATGGCTAATAAATCTGAAAGCGTGGTGGATGCGGCCGTACCGGTTTCAACTTCCACAATGGGGTCCAGCATCGCATGGCTCATACAGCCATTCTTCACTGGATATTCCGTCATATAAATGTCGTTGGTCAGCCCGTTAATCATCATCGCCTTGCCAGGCTGCACTTCCATATCGTGGATGAGCTTGAGCGCTTCCTGGGTTTGGAAGGCTGCCACAATCGAGGCACTGGTCGGCGTGGTAGGCACCTTGCCTTGCAGAATATTTTGTCGTGCCAGCAGCGGGCAAGAGTAGCGCAAATTGATGATTTGGTAATCCAGGTCGGTGAGCGTGCATTCGTAACAGGCGCCTTGCCCGGGCCAGAACACGCGGACAATGCCCATCAACTCCTGAATGGCCCCATCGACCCACGGCCGATTGATTTGCCAGCTAAAGCGATTGATAGAGAGTCGCGCTTCCCGATTATCCAGGCAGCCAATAATGGCATCAACGTGGCGAAACACGCCCAGCCCCATCTCGAAATTGATGTTGCCGTGCCACGTTTTCACGTTCACGTCCGGGTTGAGCGCCTTCACTGCTTCCGCAGCGGCATCCACCTTGCGGCGGCCGCGATCCGAAGCACGAAATAGCACGGAGCGACTGAGATTGCTGTCTTCGATGGTGTCGAAGTCGGCGATGAGAATGTTGCCAATGCCCATAAGGGCGAGATTCTTGAGCACTTCGTTGCCGAGTGCGCCTGCGCCAACGACGAGGATGGTGGCGTTGCGCACCACCTCTTGCTGCCACCAGCTAATATAGCCAAAGGTGTGGTAACGGTCGCTGTCGGGATCGGTAATGATGAGTGTTTCAGACATAGTTATTTGTGATTTTGATTGACGATTGACGATTTGCGATTGGGGCAAGCTCGTATTTCGTATGGCGTATTGCGCATTCAGTATCTGCTATGAAATTCGCAATACGAAATATTTAAGATAAACGCCGGAAAAAGGGCAGCTTGAACTCGGTACGATCTACGTTTAGGGTTACCGATTTGCGCTCGACTTCGCCGCCCAGGTCGCGGGGCCAGGTGATGTCTACATCGTAGGTGAGTCCGGAGTGGACACGCACAGGCAGTTCGCACAAAAAGACGCCGTCGCGATTGGTGGTGCCAGCGACGTGGGCTTTGATTCCCTGGCAGCGCACCTGTACCTGAATGCCGTACAGTCCGGGGCCATCTTGAACATCTTGCACGATGACGCGCAGCTTGGTACTGCGCAACGCTTCTTTGTCTCGGCTGAATCGTTGGCGAACGGCCGATCCCAAATTGCCGTTACTGCTGCGGGCAGACTGTGGTCGCGCTTGCGCTGGCTGCGTTTTTCGCCTGGAAGCTACCTGATCGGCGCGAATGCGGATTTCTGGCATACGCACCGGCTGCTGGTTTGGCGGCGAGATGTCCTCACTGGTGATGGTAATAGGCGCATTGCGAGAAACGGCCGTCCTTTGTTCGACGTGACCTTCATCGTCATTGACCTGCACCGTGTCGCGAGCCACTTCCGGGTAGCGCACCGGAACGGGTGGACGAAAGTGTGGTGGCACCGGGGCGATAGGCTGCTCGTTGGGCATTGTTGCCAGCGTTGGCGTACCATCACCAGGATCGTAGACCAGCTTTTTGCCCAGTTTGTCTCGCTCAGTGGCGCTGCGCTGGATTTGCTGCCGTAAGAAAGTGGCGGCTCGCTTGATGAGCTGCCCCGCCGGGCTATATTCCCCTGGAGGTGAAGCAGGGTCTAGCTGATACAGCGGGTAGCCGCTTTTCCAGGCGTGGGCGGCGATGGAGAGGGCGAGCCAGGAGATTGGAGATTGGAGCGGCGTTCCCTGAACGCTGGAAATTGCATTGCTGACAGTTGCCAGCGCAGTTACCTCTTCCTCCTCAACCAGGCTGGTTTCTTGGAGTAGATCGTGGAGGGCCAGACGAACGGCCGTACCAGCACCATCCACCAAACGCGCAAAATCATGCAGCGTCGGGTCATCCACCACGCCAGCTGCACGCAGCAGCGCTTTGGCCCGCGATTCTGTGAACTCCGGCACGCTTTCTTCGCTTTTATTCAAGTCAGCGATGAGCCACTCGGTCAGCCGAACCGCAAAGAGCGGCAGATGGGCGTCATCCAGCTGTTTGAGCAAAGGTATTGTTGAAAGGTCTGTCATGTGACGTTCCTGTCGTAAGGGCGACCCAGCGGGTCGCCCTTACGTATGAAATTATTTAGATAGCCAAACTGTTTTCTAGCTTGTGCAATCCGTCCCAAACGCGCATCAGCTCTTCCAGATCGGACACGTTTTCCAGGTCCATCTCCATCGCTTCGCGCAGTTCCGGTTTTTGCAGATTGCGGTCGTGCTGCTTCAACATCGGCTTGACAATGTGGGTGTTGAAGTCCCGCTCAGCCTTGGTGGCTTCCAGCCAGAAGAGGCGGCGCAATCGGGGCAGTAGGTCGTCGTCGTTGAACAGGTCGTTGAGAATCTCGCCAAAAATGCGGTTCACCTTGACGGCGACGTTGTCCAGCTTATCGGCATAGCTTACTTCCAGATCAGGCTGCGTTGTTTCTGTGCCAGATTCGCCAAGCAGGCTAATGTCAAAGTCATCGGCGGGCTGGGCGGGTTCATCCAGAATGGCAATGTTGATTTCTGGCTCGTTGTCGACCGGCTCAGCAGCTTGTTGGGTGCTGTTTGGCGCAGGCGTATTCACGGCCATCTCGCGGCGTACAGATTCCACGCCGTGTAGAGCCACATCCAGCAGTCGTTCGTTGGTGTTGAGCGACAGTTCTCGCTCGCCTGCATCCAGCCGATGATGGACAGAGCGTTCTGGCTTCATC
>CBDUOF010000186.1:0-10184 GCA_965368765.1 uncultured Anaerolineae bacterium
AACAAGTTCCTCATCATTTTGCTGACTGATCCGATGGCAACTGGCAGCCTGCCAGCCTTAAATACCGCTTTTCGGCTGATTATCATGCCTCAGGGGATTATCGGGCAAGCCTTAGGCATTGCTGCCTTTCCTACGCTGTCTGCGCTGGCGGCCCGCGGTGCGCTGAAGGAAATGCGCCAAATTTTTGCTGATTCCCTGCGGATTCTGTTGTTTTTGGGGCTACCCTTTTCAGTTGTATTTGCAATTCTGGGGCAACCTATTGTCTCCTTCTTATTTGAACGAGGCGTTTTTAGTGACGAAAGCACCTTATTTGTGAGCTGGGCCTTGTTGTTTTATGCTCTGGGTCTCGTACCGCTGCTGGCTTTGGAGGTCATTGCCCGTACCTTTTATGCGATGAGCGATACTTTAACGCCTGTTTTAGCCGGTGGGGTTCAGATTGTAATGATGTGGCTTCTTAGCCTCTGGTTTAGTCAAGTATTATTTCCGCAGCAAGGATGGCTTGAACTGGGCGGCCTTGCGCTCGGTTTTAGCTTGTCGAACGCCATTGAGGTACTGGTGCTGTTGTGGTTATTGCGGCACAAGCTTGGTGGCATTCAGGGGAAGTCGCTGCTGAATGGGCTTTGGCGTATGATGCTGGCTTCGCTGCTAATGGCGGGTGGTATGTGGCTGTTACAACAACGGCTGTCGGAAGCTAATATTTTGATGCAGCTCATTCTTGTTGGCAGCGTCGGCACTGCCATTTATATTGCGATGTGTGCGGGGCTAAGATTGGAAGAGTTGAACCGAGTGTGGCAATACGGCCGTCGCCGCCTAAACCGTTAATCTAGCATTTTCCCATGAAACCAAAAGCCCGGCCATTTGGCCGGGCTATCCCTTCTTCCTCTTCTCTTCCTTCAAAACAACAGCACGGCCGTTTGGCCGCACATTGTTGATTGCAAATTTAGTTACCGGATGATAAAGCAGAACCGGTCATACGCATGTTGGAGCGGGTAAAGAGTTCACCGTTCACCCAAACTTCTAAGGTGTATTCCCCTGCACGGAAGCCTTCTTCTGGGCCGTAGTAGATATAGCCGGGACCATCTTGGCCATAAGCCCATAGTTCATTGCCGCCGTCAACAACTTCACCTTCATATCGCCAAACCCACGCCCAAGCCATACCGTCTGCCATGCCATCATAGGAGAAGGTGGCGTAAACGGTGTAATTACCGACTGCAAAAATGTTGGTCGCGTCGATAGCCTGGTAATCATCATCAATCTTGGTGGAGAAATGAATGGCACCTAACTCAGTGTTTTCATCCAGCTCTACTTTGGGCTCGAAGCGATCAAACTGTTCTGGCAGCAATAAGGCTGACTGTACTAGTGCATCGGGATCCGCCAAGAAGAGCGGTTCGCTGCTTGTTGTAGAAACGATTTGGGAGGTAACGGCCGTTTCTTCTGTAAATTCCACGCCAGCGCTTTCCTGAACGGCCAAAGCAGCTACTTCATCAGAAACAGGTTTTGAATTGGTGAGCACAGCAACAAGCGGGGTAGTATCAACAGGGGGACGCAACGCATAAACGGCAAATAAAACAGAAGCAGCCAGTAAACCCAAACTTGCAAAGGAGTAGGTTTGCAGCCGTTTTTCTGCCTGAAGCCGCATAAAGAAATACGGCGATCGCTTCATTTCACGCCAAGACTTAAATACAACAGCCAGCGCTAGCAGAAGTAATAAAATGAGTGTCCCCAAAATCCAAGGGGTAATTGTTCCAGATAAGTTCAATAGCAAATTAATTAACCCTCTTCCCAAAGGTTGGCCGCTATTATAGAAGAATTTCCGTTATTAATGCAACTATTTTGTTGACATAACGCGAAAATGTGGCGAATTGTCACTATTCTGCCGCTTTGTTGACCCTGACCTTAGTACTATGTTGGCAGCCAATTTTGCCACTTTTTTGCCTGGATCAGCAAATTAGTGGCGCATCCGCTTCATTCCGTTAACAATACGTGAAAATAAGCACATATAAGGTCGGTTTGGTGAATAATTAGCTGTTTTTCACATCTCTTAGGCATCGGACGACCGCCGATTTCAAAGTTATGTAAACTGTGGGACGCCCATAATTTCAATTCTTTTTCCGTATTGCGTTGTTTCAAAAGGCATTGGCACCCTGTTGAGGATCTATTGTGAATCGTGCCGTTCAACCCTTTACACATGCTATCTGTCATGAAAATGCCTTTGACAATAAGCACTTGTCGAAAGTGCAAGAGAATCTAAAATTGATCCAATGATTCAAATTAATGGGCTTGTTAAGCAGTATGGGTTTAATCCGGTGCTGCGCGGGGTGAATTTGCATGTGCCTGCCGGTGCGTTTGTAACTCTGGTAGGGGCGAACGGCGCTGGCAAATCAACTTTGATGCGTATTGTGGCTACATTACTAAAGCCGACAGCGGGTGAGGTGAAGATTGGGGGTTGGACAATGCCGCAATATAGCAATCAGGTACGGCGGCATATTGGCCTTGTTTCGCATCAAACGCTGCTTTACGGTGACCTGACTGCGGCCGAGAACCTTCTCTTTTTTGCCAAGCTGTATCGCTTAAACGATGGTGAGGCGCGAGTGGCAGAAGCCTTGAAGCGGGTTGGTTTGGCGGCACGGCAGCGGGATGCTGTTCGCACGTTTTCGCGCGGAATGATGCAGCGGTTGACCATTGCCCGTGCTACGCTGCATGAGCCGGATGTGCTGCTGTTGGATGAACCTTATACAGGATTAGATCAGGATGCCTCTGCCTTGCTTGATGGCCTGTTGCGGCGAGAATCCGAAAACGGCCGTACCATTCTTATGATTACCCATGATCTGGTGCACGGCTTAAATTTATGTGATCGGGTGGCGATTTTGAATCGAGGTAAGATTGTTCAAGAGGTTGCCAATGGTGAAGTGACGGGCAACGAATTTTTGGACATTTATGCAACGGAGACGGCGCGTAAACCCAGGAAGGCAAACAAATCGAATGGCTAAGCCTGTACACATGTCAGATGCCCCCCTGTTGAAAAGTCCATTTGCAACGGCCGTGTGGGCCATTGTCTGGAAAGATCTGCAAATTGAGAAGCATACGCGCCAAACGATAAGCGTCATGGTGATGTTTTCGCTGGTGATGGTCGTAATGTTCAACTTTGCTCTGGAAACGGAGCTGGATGCTGCCCGAAATGTCTCTACAGGATTGCTATGGTCAACGATTTTATTGGCCGGCACGTTGGGGCTGAACCGCTCAATTTCGATTGAGCGAGAAAATCAAAATATAGACGCCATATTAATTGCCCCCATTGACCGACGGGCCGTATACTTAGCCAAAGTAATCAGCGTGACGCTTTTCACCTTATTGCTAGAAGTTGTTCTCGTTTTTATTTTCATTGTCTTTTTTAATAAACCTTTTTGGCAGCCAATAGTGCTGCTCGTTTTGTTTTTGGGTACGATTGGCTATGTGGCTGCAGGCGTACTAATTACCTCGATGACGATGCAAACGCGATCAAAAGAAGTGCTGCTGCCGATCCTGCTGCTGCCTTTGGTGCTGCCCCTGATCTTGCCGGCGGCAACGGCCGTTGGCGAGGCGATGAATATTGCCCCGGAACCCGAGATTATTCGCAGCATGATCTCATTGGTAGCTGCTTATGATTTGGCCATATTGGCAACCGGCTTTTTTGCCTTTCATCTTGTCGTAGAATCTTAGGTAAATCACGAAATGTTCTTGGGAAATTCAGGCATGAATCGTGATTTTCGTTTCGGGAGAACAATGTAGTTGGCGCGTCCATCGTATTGCTACTTTTTTGTTCTCCGCTTACAGAAGGAGCGTGTGAAATGAGCTTAACTCGAATGAATCGCTGGATACCAACCCTAAACTGGTTAGCGGCAATTGCCCTTATTCTTAGCTTGGGAATGAATTTTTTCTACGCGCCCACTGAACGAACCATGGGGAACGTGCAGCGTATATTTTACTTTCACGTTGGAACAGCCTGGGTGGGCGCCGTGGCCTTTTTTGTGGCATTGGTAGGTGGCACCCTATATCTGCGCAACAAGCAGCGCATTTGGGATACGGTTGCCCTTTCTTCTGTAGAAATTGGTCTGGTATTCCTGACGATTGCCACGGCAGCTGGTTCGGTATGGGGCAAACCGGCCTGGAACACCTGGTGGGACTGGAGTCCACGCCTGACGTTGATCACCGTAGCCTGGCTGACGTATGCTGCCTATTTTATGCTGCGCGGCGCAATTGAGGAAGAAGAGCGGCGGGCCAGATTTGCGGCCGTTTACGTCATTGTCGCATTTGTCACCATCATTATGACGTATATCAGCATTCGCATTTTCCGCGATATACATCCAGTTGTTTTCGGCGGCACGCTGGAATCTGCCCAAGGAGCCTCCGAAGGGCTGCAAGATTTTGCACCTGGTCTGGAATCAATGAAGATGGGCATTACCTTAACCGCAAACACAATTTCCTTTACGATCATATACGCTGCCTGGATGGTTAACCGGATTCGTCTGCAGCATTTAATGGACAGCGTCGATTCGCTAAAAATGCGGGTAGCCACCCGTTTACAGGGAGGGGATGCATAATGCTAACCTACTCAATTCTTTTAAATATTGCGCTGCAGTCGAGTATTAATCCGAATACGTTTAACAATTTCCTTATGCTGGGCTATGGTGTCATGGCAACCATTGGCTTGGTATATATTGTGAGCTTGGCCGTAAGGCAGCGTAATCTGCGGCAAGACATTCAGCTGATGGAGCGATTATTACAGGACGATGAGGAAATGAATGATTCGTAAATGTTGGGTAGGCTCTGTTACTTTTTTTTAATAATTTCAGGGCATACTGTCGATATGGATACGGCCGTTTCCCGGACTTTAGTGTACCTACGTAAGATCAACCAACGGCTCATCATCTAAGCAAACAACACTCTTTTTGTAGCGGAGACTCTTCTATGCTCAAATCATTGTCAATCCCTGAACCCATTCGCGCACTTTCGCTCGGTCAAAAATTGCTGATTGGTGTGGGAACGGCCGTACTCCTTTTCCTCATCATTGGCTCGTTTAGTCAAAGCAACAGCACCCCGGAGTTTGCCGTAGGGTTGCAAACCCAGCCCTTTGCTATTTTGGCCTTGCTGGCCTTTGGGGGTGGGCTGCTTAGCTTTGCGTCTCCGTGTACCCTGCCGGTTTTAACCGCTTATTTTGCCTTTGCTTTTCAAAGCGGCCGTAAACAGATTGCTACCAACACCATAGCCTTTATGCTGGGCTTAGCCACCACATTTTCTCTATTTGGCGCGGTTGGCTTTGCCGTCGGTAAAACATTACTCCGCAACCAGCAGCTGCTCATTTTGGTGGGCGGTTCTATCGTGATGATTTTTGGGGTACTCAGCCTGCTGGGCAAAGGCTTTGGCGGTGTCGATCCCACTGGGGCCGGTGGTGCGCAGCCTCAAAGCACTACCGTCAAAGGCTCCTATATCTTTGGCTTAAGCTTTGCGGTAGGCTGGACAAGCTGCATTGGCCCCATTTTGGGCACGGTGCTGACGCTGGCAGCGCAAACCACCTCGGTGTGGAACGGTATGATGCTGCTCTTTATTTACACATTGGGCTTGGGCTTGCCGTTACTAATTGTTTCCACCTTTTTTGGCCGAATGAGCCGCCAAAGCCTGTTCTGGCGGGCGCTGCGAGGTAAAGGCTGGGAGCTAAACACCCACGCTTTTGTTGTGGCCCTGGTTTGGGCGTTGGCTATTTGGCGCGTTTTGGTCGCCGTGGCTGACTATGCATTCTTTAAGTTTGACTTCTTCGCGGGGCAAACGTTTACTTTTGGCCACGAGTTGGGCTTGCTGGTGGTGACTTTGCTGGGTGCTGCACTTTGGGTCTTCACCAGTTCCGAGGAACGCAAGGTAACTGTTCACCTCCACTCCACACAGCTTATCAGCGGCGCGCTGTTCATCCTGTTGGCTGTCCTTATGCTAAATGGCACCTTGACCAGCATCAATTCAATGTTTGGTCAGTATGAATTTTCTGAATGGTTTGTCCTCTTGGAAGAACGGTTCATTGGGTTTTTCCAACCTTGAGCATTTTAATAACAGACGGCGCAAGAGACGCAGAAATTTGAGTCGATGCGCCGTTTGCCCTGTTGGCGCTGTCTAAAGAGCCGCCGATCGCCCAACTCGTCACGGAGTTTGACATGGCATCCCCTACTAATTCTGAGAATAACCATAAAGCAGGAACGTTAAACGGCCGTAATCCCCTGCTGATCGTGGGCGGCTTTATTATTCTGGGTTTGGCATTGTCGTTGCTAATCTTTGGCGGCAGCTTGTTTGGTGGCTCGGAAACGGCCGTTGCTGACCCCAACGGCTCAATCTTGCAGCAAATTCCTCCTTTGGCAGCGAATGACGAAACCAATCCGGTTCAGCTGCCAAGCAGCGGTGGCCCCTTAGAAGTGGGGGCCCTTGCCTACGATTTTGCCCTCGATGATGTCGCTGGGAATCCAATTCGCCTCAGCGAATTAACCGGAAGCCCTGTCATTGTCAACTTTTGGGCGACGTGGTGTGCGCCTTGCCGGATAGAGATGCCCGAACTGGAAGCGGCTTATCAAGCTTATCGGGATGAGGGTCTCGTGATTCTGGCTTTGGACCAGCAAGAAGCGGGTGAGGACGTGGCTAATTTCTTTGAGGAGTTAGGGCTAAGTTTTACGGCCGTTCTTGACAGCGAAGGCACCGTTTCTGCACAATACGGCGTTGCCAGCATTCTGCCCACCACCTTCTTTATCAATGGCGCTGGCGAAATAACCGCCATTCATCGTGGCCCAATGGTTCAATCCCAAATTGATGGCTATCTGGCTGAAACCATCCCCGTAACCGAGTAATCACGCTCACCCGCATCCCAACGACACAACCAAAATATAGCGAATCAGTACAGTTGACATAAATAAGCGAATCGATTGTGACCTCCCGAATTCATTCGTTTCATTTGTCATTTTGTCCAATTCGTGATGAAATACCCTTTCTAGCCCGATGAAGGAACGTGATATGACAACACCGCCCAAGAAAAAAGTAGTCACTGGCCGCACGCGCGATTTGGTTGTGGGGGCAGACAAGCTCATTTACAAATTCAGTAAGCATTGGCTCGCTGTACTCAATACGATCATCGCAATTTACGTGACGTTGCCTATTTTGGCGCCAGTGCTAATGAATGCCGGAGCGACCGGACCAGCTCGGGTAATCTACACCATGTATAGTCCCATGTGTCATCAAATGGCCTCTCGCAGCTTTTTTCTATTTGGTGAGCAGGCGGCCTATCCACGAGCCTTGGCAGGGACAGAGCTTAATTCGTTAGAAAGCTACACGGACTCAATTCCGGAATTTGCCGGAGTAGAAGATAACAATTGGGCGGATTTCTTTCTGGCGGCACGGGCTTTTGTGGGGAATGAGCAGCTCGGTTACAAAATGGCACTGTGTGAGCGAGACATTGCCATTTATGGTTTTGTCCTCATCGGCGGGCTGATTTATGGTCTTGTGCGCAAGCGGCGGGAGATACGGCCGTTGCACCTCATTATCTTCCTCGTCATTGGCATGGGGCCGATTGGGCTAGACGGCTTTAGCCAGTTGTTTAGCTACTATGCCACGCCTCTTGCCGGTGGCGATCCGGCTGGCGTCCAGGCCTTTTTGGGCAGCGTTTTCCCCCTGCGTGAAAGCACCCCCTTCCTGCGCACCTTTACGGGCGCCCTGTTTGGATTCATGCTCGTTTGGCTAGCCTACCCTCACCTTAACCAGGGTATGGCGCGAACCGAAGATGATTTGGCGCGTAAATTGACCCGAATTGGCGAACTGCCTTCCTGAGGAGATTATTAAATGATTCCAATTGGTGATGATAACCGCGGACGGACAACCACCCCCTACGTAAACTATGTGCTTATCGCAATCAACGTCATCGTCTTTATATTGTTTCAGGGGATGGGCGAAAATTTAGAATTCACCTACGCTTTTTCCACCGTGCCCCAAGAGATTATTTCTGGCGAAGATTTGGTAACCGAAAGCCAGGTTTTTCAGGACTTTTCGACAGGACAGGAAATTATCATACCTGGCCTACAGCC
Source organism: uncultured Anaerolineae bacterium (assembly GCA_965368765.1). Classification (GTDB taxonomy): domain Bacteria; phylum Chloroflexota; class Anaerolineae; order Promineifilales; family Promineifilaceae; genus Leptofilum. The sequence continues at coordinate 8,088 of CBDUOF010000186.1, forward strand.
CACGCCGATCTCAGTGTATATCACCTTGTTGACCGCCATGTTTATGCACGGTGGCTGGGCACACATTGGGGGCAATATGCTCTACCTGTGGATTTTTGGTGACAATTTGGAAGATCGGCTGGGACACGGCCGTTACCTGGCCTTCTATCTGCTGGTTGGCTTGTTGGCCTCGCTGGCACACGTCTTTGCCTCTGTGCTGATTGGCGACAATTTGCAGATCCCCAGCCTCGGTGCATCGGGCGCCATTGCCGGGGTGCTCGGCGGCTATCTGGTGCTCTTCCCGCGCAACCGCGTTTCCGTCATTATGGTGCGTGTGGTAACGCAGGTGCGGGCCATTTTTGTCGTTGGGCTATGGTTTGTGCTGCAACTGGTTGGCGGACTCGGCTCGCTTAGTGGCAGCAGTGACGGTGTGGCCTACGCTGCCCACATCGGCGGCTTCATTGCTGGCCTGGCACTCATCAAGCTCTTCGCCGCGGGCCGCGAACCACAGCAAGTCAGGGAATGGCGATGACGTGAAAAGGGGAGAAACTGTTCTCATAGTGGTTTGCTTTTGCGATTGGTTCAATCTCCCAGATTGAGCCAATCTTTTTGTTTACATAAACTTCCAGCTTTACCCATGCCCAGGTGAATGCTACAATGTGCCTCATTACATAACATACAGTGACGCTGCATCAACAAACCAATGTCTGTAGGGATTGAAGCGTAGAGAATAGAGATTATCACTCTCTACTCCACTGACTCCAGTCTCCCAATCAGCCAAATTCGCAGAAGTTTATGAGCAATATTTACACCCCTGACTACTTTGTCAACCAGGAACGTAAATTTCTTGGCTTTCAAAAACTGCTTCGGCCAGAAACGCGCCAGGCGGTGATGCTTATCCAGGCGACCAAAGATATGGGCAAGACCTGGCTAGCCGGGCGGATGCAGCACCACTGCCAGGAACCCAGCGTCGATTTACCCGCTGTTTACGTCGATTTTCGCAATCCCAAGCAAGACCACCACAACTTTTTAGGTCTGGTTCGCCTCATTCGTCAGCAGCTGAATCAGCCTGCTTACTTTAATCAGCTGAACGAAATTATCAACAGTTTTAGTGATGGGCCGCTTACGGCCGTTTCTGGCCTCGGTCTTTTGCGGCAAAATATTGTCAACAGCTTCAATTTAGAAGAAATCCGCAGTTTGTGTCTGGACATCGCGATTAATCATGAAGAGTTAGTCGGGGAATCCTTGTCGGCCAAAGCGGGGTCGTTGGTAGCTTACTGCCAGCGTCGGCGGCTGCTGACCAAGCTAATCAGCCGCTGTGCTGAGCTGAGAATGCAGATTGTATGGTGGGATGGGCTGGATGCCTATCGGGTAGAAACGGCCGTTTCCGATCAACCCACAAACGACGCCATTACAAACGACAATATGGGCATCTTGCGCACAGACAGCGCCGCTGACCAAACCCGGGTCGAGCGGCAAATTAACGACGCCTTCTTTGCCGCCCTTACCGCGCTGGTGGCTGACCGGGCGCCGGTGGTGCTGCTGTTTGACTCTTACGAGGCGATCAAGCCAGATGCTGACCGCTGGCTGCGTCATGAGCTGCTGGCGCGACTGCGCGACAGTCAGCTCAGTGAGTTGGTAATCATCATCACAGGACGGCAAACTCCCGACCTGAGCGAGTTGAACATGAGCAATCTGCTGGTGCCAACGCATCTTGAGCCGTTTGACGAACCCACAGTGCGCGAATATTTTGCCGAAAGGCGCAAGGTTGCCATTGAACTGGATTGGCGCACAATTTTGCTTACGAGCGGCGGCATACCCGGCGCATTGGCCATGATGGCTGACCATGCCATGGCCACCGCCACTGCCGACGACGATTTTTTCAATGATCTTTGACCTAAACCTGACGCCTTTATTATTGGTCTGCTAGCAGCGCTATTTGGTGTAAAAACCAAAAAGAATTTTGAATAAGAATGAGCGGAACATTGCTTTTTACTCTGGGAAAACGGGAGAATTATTTTTTTAACTCAAAGAACCTTCCCGTTTTCCCCTTAGTGGCAAGACTATTTTGAAAACCTGTCCGGTTTGCGTAACGACTTTATGAACAGCGATATTACC
>CBDUOF010000187.1:0-10059 GCA_965368765.1 uncultured Anaerolineae bacterium
ATCTCGACCCGGCTGCGTAAGGGAACAATCGCCTGCTCCGTGGACAGCTGGGCAAAGGCCTGCTTCATCCCGGCAATGGCGTCGGCCATGGGCAGCGCCTGGCGAACATCTTGAGCGGAAAGTATGCGCATTTTCATTCGATTCCTCCTGTGAAAGCAAAAAGCTGAAACGCAGCGATACCCAGAGAAGGCCCGGCATTACGCTGAGTTAGAAAAGGGAAACGCTGCGAAACCCGTGTACGCTGCAGACGCCTCATTCGGTTACTCAAACTGCCAGATGAGGGGCGGGGGCCAAACGGCATTGCTGCGCACGGCCGTATCCATTTCATACACGCCGTATCCTGAAGCGGCACAGTCGCCGCCAGGATCGCAGCGTAGCGTTCCGGTCAACCCAGCAACGCCGTCCGTGGCGGCCAGGCGCGCCCGCAGCGCCGCCCGTCCAATGACCAGCGTGCCCGTTTCACCGACCACGGCCACATCCTCGATGGCGCTGAGCAGCAGCTGCGTGGCATCGTAGGCATAGGCTGGCGCGGAGGTGGTTAGCTCCGTGTCGTAGCGAATGGCCCATTTGTCTAAAAAGGTGCGGTATGCGTCACTGTCGAGCAGCGGCCCGGTGACAAATAGATCGGCATTGGCCGTGCTGCTGCCCAGGGCGACACCAGTTGTAAGCAGGCTGTCCCCGCCCAGCAGCGCCGCTCGGCTCAGGCGGCTCGTTTCGCTCAGGCGATTTATCAGCAAATTGGCCTCCGGTTCAAACAGCGCCAGGTAGATAAGTTCTGGCGGCGTGACGGCCGTTTCTGCCAGCAGCGTATCCAGATCAATCTGCCCAATGGCCAGACTGCCCCGACTGCTCACGGTACCACCCAGCTGGCTGAAGGTGTCGCTGAACTGCTGAGCCAGCAGGCTGTTAAACGCAGTTTCATCCTGGAAAACGGCCGTACGGCGCACGCCGAGCACGTCATAGGCAAAATGAGCCGCCACCGTGGCCTGGTGTAAATGGTTGGGCACGGTACGGAAGAAGACCGTGTCGCTTTGCGTTTCTGTAAGCGTGGGGGCCGTGGCGGCGGGGGAAATTAGCAGCCAATTGTTGCGGCGCACTGTGGGTAAGACCGTCTGGGCCACATCAGAGCAGCCGGGGCCGATGATGCCAAGCAGGGTTTCATCCCCATTCAGGGCCTGGATTGCCTGCTGCCCACTGTCTGGGTCACAGGCAGAATCCAGCGGAATCAGCTCAATCTCGTGGTCCAGAAGCTTGTTGGCCCGGTCCGCCAGGGCTAGATCAACGCCCCGCGCGAGGTCTTGGCCCCAAACGGCCGTTTCTCCCGAAATTGGCAGCAAGGTTGCCAGGCGAATGGGGCTGTTGGGGCGAACCACCACACAACCCAATCTGTCATCGCAGGTGATAGGATTTGTGCGGCAGGCAGCGGCAAAAATAAGCAGCCCCAGAAAAAATATAACCGGGCTGGTCTTGAAGCGTGGGTTACTCAATCCCCAGATACGCTTTTTGCACCGTTGGGTCTTTTTGCAAAACATCTGCCCGGTCCGTTAGCACAATTTCGCCGGTTTGCAGCACATACCCCCGATTGGCCACCTGCAGCGCCATGTGGGCATTTTGCTCGACCAGCAGGATGGTCATTCCTTCCTGGTTGATCGATTCAATGGCCTCAAAAATCACATCTACCAGCACCGGCGCCAGGCCCATTGACGGTTCATCCATCAGCAGCAGGCGCGGTTTGGACATCAAGGCCCGGGTGACAGCCAGCATTTGCTGTTCGCCGCCAGACATTGTGCCCGCCAGCTGGGTGCGTCGCTCGCCCAGGCGCGGGAACATGTCATACGATTTTTCAATATCGGCCTTGATAGCGGCTTTGTCATTGCGATGGAAAGCCCCCATCTCCAGGTTTTCTTCGACGGTGAGCTTGGCAAAGACGCCGCGCCCTTCTGGCACCATGGCGATGCCTTTGGCAACCCAGCTGTGGGCCGGGTGGTTTGCCACATTTTCACCATCGAAAATGACATGACCGCCGCGCGGCGTCATCAGGCTGCTGATCGTGCGCAGCGTCGTGGTTTTCCCCGCGCCGTTTCCCCCGATGAGGGTCACAATTTCGCCTTCTTCCACGGTAAGGCTCACCCCTTTCAGGGCGTGGATGTTGCCGTAGTAGGCATGAACGTCTGTTACTTCGAGTAATGGCATAATTTTTCTCGATTTCTAGGATGGATAAAGGCGATTCACTAATTAGATCGGTACGCCATTTGACCCAGATTTAACTGCCGCGTTACGCTTGCTCTTCGCTGGCCATCAAGGCGGCGGTGGCCCCTTTGCCTAAATAGGCTTCGATGACGACCGGATTGCTTTGGATTTCGCGCGGCAGTCCTTCAGCAATTTTACGGCCGTAATCCAGCACCGTGACCTTTTCTGAAATCCCCATCACCACTTTCATATCGTGTTCAATCATCAACACGGTTACCTCCAACTCATCGCGCAGCCGTTTGATAAACTCAGTGGTTTCGGCCGTTTCGCGCGGGTTCATCCCGGCGGTAGGTTCGTCCAACAGCAGAAGTTTAGGCCGCGCTCCCAAAGCCCGGGCAATCTCAAGGCGACGCTGAGCCCCGTAGGGCAAATTCTTTGCCAAAGAGTCACCGACCCCGCTTAAGCCTACAAATTTGAGCAGCTCTTTGGCCCGCGCCACGGTGTTTTCTTCTTCACGGCGTACGCTGGGCAGGCCAAGCAGTGCGCCAATCCAGGAAGATTTTAGATGCGGTTCTTGTCCCACCATGATGTTTTCCAGGACGGTCATGTTGTTGAACAGGCGAATGTTCTGGAAAGTTCGCGAGATACCCATTTGGGTAATCTCATACGATTCACGGCCAATCAGCGATTCTCCGTCGAACAGCAGCGTGCCCTCATCGATCTGGTAGAAGCCGGTTAGGCAGTTGAAAAAAGTGGTCTTGCCCGCCCCGTTTGGGCCAATAATGCTAACAATGCTGCCGCGGGGCAGTTCGAAATCAAAATGGTCGGTAGCCAGGAGGCCGCCAAACCGTTTGACAACCTGATGTGCAACTAATATGTTATCGCTCATAATGTGTTCGCCTCGGGGGTGGGTGTGATGGAAACGGCCGTTTCCTCAGCTTTCACTTCACGTCGATGGACTTCAGAAGGCCATAAACCTTCTGGGCGTACCAACATCATCACAATCAGCGAAATACCGTAAAAGAGGAGTCGAAACTCCGCAAATTCACTAAGCAGCTGCGGAATGCCAACCAGCGCAAACGCCCCCACAATGATGCCAGGAATACTGCCCAAGCCGCCTACAATAATGAGGCTCAATACATTTACCGAAATGAGCAGTTCAAAGCTGCTGGGGAAGATGGAGCCAAGCTTGGCTGCAAAAATGGCTCCTGCCAGTCCGCCAGAGGCGGCGCTGAGTGTAAAGGCCAGCACTTTTGCATTGGTTGTGTTAATGCCCATCGCCGCAGCCACGTCTTCATCTTCTCGAATCGCCATCCAGCGCCGCCCCGTGCGTGAATTATTCAGTCGGCGCGAGATGAACAGCATGAGCAATGAGGCCAAAATGAATAGGTAATAAATTTGCGGCGGTGTGCCAAAGATAATCTCGCCATCTTTTGTGGCTAAAATGCCCAGCTCGAATTGCTGCAAGAAGTTGTTTATGGGATCTAAAACGTAGCCCAACAGCTGGGCAAGAAAGCCACCAATCTTGGCCTGCGGTACCTGCAAAATGCCCTGGGCCCCACCAATAAAGGATTTTAGCGCATCAGATCGGGCCAGGACGCGAATGATTTCGCCAAAGCCCAGGGTGGCGATGGCCAAATAGTCGCCACGCATTTTTAGCACGGGCAGCGCCAAGACAAAGCCGGTAATCATGGCAGCGATTACACAAATCGGCACGGCCAGCCAAAATGAGATTGGCTCGTTCAAGCCGAAGTCGCTGTTTGAGGTGAGCAATGCCATGACGTAGGCGCCAACCGCAAAGTTGGTGACGTACCCCAGGTCCAGCAGACCGGCCAGGCCAATGGCAATGTTAAGCCCCAGGCCCATCAAAATAAAGCGGCCAACCTCATTAAAGATTTCGCTTAAATAAACGCCCAGCAGCGAGGGCAAAATGAGTAGAAAGATAACCAGTAGGGAGATGCTTATCCGGCGGGAATTTTTGCGCTGGGCTGGCGTAAAGTTTTTGCGGACGGTTTGGATGCGGGTTTGCCCACCTTGCTGCCACCAGAAGAAGACGGCCGTTAACACCACAAACAACGCGATAAACGGCACCACCTTCAACCCACTGCTGCCAAACACATTGCGCAACGCTTCTGAACTTAGCCGGGGCCGTAAAACCCCAACCAAAATGTCAGACATCGCTCCAGCGCCAATTGCCCAGGCCAAACTTGTGGATAACGGCCGTTGCCAGCGAGACGGCAGCAGCGAGAATCCCACGCCCAGAAGGCCCAGAACCGCAAACGACACCATGAGTAAAAGCCCACCTGCAACCACACTGTCATTATTCAGCGTCAGGATAGATATTAGATCAGGCTTTACATTGATAAACGAGTCACGAATGGTTTCCCAAATCAGCGTGAGCAAAAGCAACCCGAAGATAGGCACCGCCGTCAAAATACCTGCCAGACCGCCGTGAAGCAGCCTTGTCGGTATCGGAGTGTCATTAAGCGGATTCGCAACCAAAAAGCCAGCAACCAGGGCCGTACCAAAAAGCAACAGCTGACCGAGCGTCAAATAATCCGTAATAATGAACCGCTGATTAAAGGCATCAATCACCCCAATCATGCTCAGGCTCAGGGTAACGACGCCGGCAATGAGACCAATATTTACCGTCTTACGCAGTTTCTGATTCATTAGGCCTTCTTCTCCGCTAACCGTTCACCAATAATCCCTTGCGGACGGAAAATTAGAACCAGCACCAACATCGTAAAGGCAATCACATCCTTTAGCTGATGCGAACCCGCAACCCCTAGCCCCTCAAGGAATAATGGCGGGCCAATCGCTTCAATGACTCCCAGGAACAACCCGCCTAGGGCCGCCCCAGGGATGCTGCCAATGCCGCCTAACACAGCGGCCGTAAATGCCTTGATACCAGGAATAAAGCCCATAATAAAATTTAGCTGACGGAAAACGATCGAATATAAAACACCAGCCACGCCCGCCATCGAGGCACCTACAACAAACGTAAGCGTAATGGTGCGATTCACATCGATGCCCATCAGCGTGGCTGCGTCCTTGTTTTCCGCCACGGCCCGAATAGCGCGACCCGTTTTCGTACGCTGCACAAACTGCTGTAGACCAAACATCACAACCAGCGAGGTTAAAATGACGGCAATATCTGCTTTTTGGAAATCAAGCCCAAAAAACTCAACTTTCCCGTCAAAAATGGCAAATTCAGGGAAGGGAATTAAGGAAGAGCCGTAGAGGCCACGGAAATAATATTGCCAGAAAAATGAGGCGCCAATCGCCGTAATAAGCGGTACCAGACGTGGTGCATTGCGCAGCGGTCGATAAGCAATACGCTCCGTTAGCAGCGCCACCAAAACCGACATCAATATGGCGCTTACAAAAATTGCCAACAGGCTTAGAATTGGAAACCGATCGGTTAAGCCTGCGTTCTGCAAAGGTAATGCTACTAAAACTGTAGACGACATGGCTCCGGCCATGAAAAACTCGCCGTGGGCAAAGTTAATCATGAAGAGCACCCCATACACCATGGTATAGCCCAGCGCAATCAAGGCATATAGGCTACCTTGGGATAAACCGGAGACAAAGAAATCCAGCCAATCAGAAATGGTGTAGGCATTGCCGACCCCCAGAATGAACTTGCCAATCATGCCCCAAAGCACAACACCAATAATGCCAATACGAAAAAGCCAAAGAACAAGATCGATGTAGTTAAATCGTCGCAAGGTATTGCCCCTTCTTCCAAAAAAATAAAGTAATTATTCCGGTGTTATATCCGCGAAAGCATGTATCCTGCCTCCTTACTAGAGCGGATGCCGGTCTACGCAAGACTAACAGATTGGTCGTAACCTATACGGGAGGAACGGTATAGGTGCAAATTAAGCATTTAGCAATTGTGGACAGGTACAAGTAACAAACAGCCTGTGAAGAGGTTCACAGGCTGTCAAAACAACAAATTAAAGCTAAACGTTATTACGCAATGCGTTACTTATTGTGTCCATTTAAATATTTCGGTGTAAGTCAGAGGGTCACTCATCAAGACGAGTGGCCCTCTGACCATATGAATCAAGGTCTATTGATTGTAATTCCAAACGGCGCTGAAAGCACCGTCTTGAACCTGGCTTACAGCGATTTTTGGATCTGCACAGTCACCATTTTCATCACAAGTAATGGTGCCAGTGATGCCAGCCATTCCACTTGTGCTGCCAATTTGGTCGAGCAAAGCCTGACGGCCGATTAAGATAGAACCATCGGCGCCAACCTGAGCAACTGCTTCAATCGCATCCATCAGCATGTTTGTTGCATCGTATGCGTGAGCATGGAACGGGGCAGTTGGTTCTGTACCGTAATCAGCGAGGTATGTTTCCAGGAAGGTGGTGTAGATTTCGTTGCCGAAACCGAGGTCTGGTCCAGAAACGTACATGCCTGTTGCGGCATCACCAGAAGCATCGAGGAAGTCTGGGGATTGCACGCCGTCAGCAGCCGCCAGTACAACGCCCTCTAAACCGTCAATTTCTTTCGCAGTCTTGGTGATCAGGGAACCCAACGGAATAAACACGGGATAGTAAATGATCTCTGGTCCAGAAGCAGCAATTGAGGTCAGCAGAGGTTCAACATTGGTTGCATCTGCTGCTTCTGCTTCAAAGGCCACGATTTCGCCGCCCAATTCAATGAAGGAATCTCTAAAGACGGTAGCCAAACCCTCGGTGTAGGGATCGCCATCATGGACGGCGGCTGCTTTTGTTAGGCCTAATTCATTAAAGACATACTCAGCCATTGCCCGACCCTGAATCTTATCGTTGTGAGCCGTGCGGAAGTAGCAAGATTGACGCGTTTCAGGATCTGTCAGTCCTGGAGCGGTGTTGGAAGGGGAGATCATGGCGATGCCTTCAGCACAAACAATCTGAGACATAGGAACGCCAGCACCAGAGCAGCTCGTGCCAATCACGCCAACAATTGAAGGATCGGAAGCGATCTTTTGCCCGGCAGTCTGGCCACCTTCAGCGCTACAGCCATCATCTTCGGTCTGTAACTCAATAGCATGGCCGCTTAGTTCACCGCGGTCTGCAATGGCAATTTCCACACCGTGTTGGGAATCGAGACCCAGGGACTCATTAGGACCCGTGATAACCAGTGCGGAAGCGATGCGGATAGGATCGTCAGGGCCGATCTCGACACAGCCAATGGCATCGTCACACACCATTTCATCCATTGCTTCTTCTTCTGCTGCTTCTTCGCCAGCGTCAGTGGTCGTGTCGCCACTGTCTGCTTCTGGCTCGGCATCACCGCTGCCGCCACAGGCAACCAGCGCCATGGCCAATAACAACATCAATAAAGTTAACCAACTCATACGTTTCATGTAATTCTCCTCCTTACGGAAAATTAGGATTTTGTATCTGATTACCAATGAGCCATAGAATAAACAAGGGCGCAGCAAACGCACGCCTTGAATCAACGGCTCACTTTGGACAAACAGCTACTTAAACACAACGTTTTTAACGCAAATCACTGTGCATTTGGAACAAATACGCAGGTAACCGAAACTGTTCTACTTTTTCTTTTGGCTGATTATTGGGCAACTATCACCTCCTCTTTATACGCTTATGGTGATAAATACACTTGCGAGTCCAGTGGTGCGAAATTCTATTGGCATTACGAATAGTTGTCAACTATACCGTGTATAAGCAAGCCTGTCTTAGCCGGTTTGGCCAAAACGGGAGTAACGACTCGCATAATATTGGGCAATAGACGCAGCTTAAGGAAGCAGCCTGTTTGCTGTTGCGCCGTTTGAAGCGTTGTTTCAAATTAACGACACAAAAATTTGCTAATCTAAAGAGGTTGGTGTTTCGACAAATTCACCGGTGCACATAAAGATGACGCGTTCGGCTATATTGGTAGCGCGGTCGCCGATGCGCTCCAGATTATGACCGACCCAAAGCAAAAATGTGGCTCGGCGTATATAGGAATCGTCTTTCATTTCGTTGAGGGCTTCCAGGAACAGCTTGTTGTACTGCCTGTCGAGTTTGTCGTCACGCTTGATCATGTCCAGGGCAAGTTGTGGATCTTGCTGAATGTAGGCGTCGATACCCTGCTGAAGCATTTCGCGGCCTCGCTTGGCCATTTTGGGCAGCTTGTGCAACGTGTCTATTTCGTCTTCCTCTTCTAAACGTTCCACTAGCCGGGCAATACCAGACGCATGATCTCCGATACGTTCCAACTCGACGGCCAAATGAATGGCGGCAATGACAGCCCGCAGGTCAGAAGCTGCCGGGGCTTGAGTGGCTAAGATGAGAAGTGCCTGTTCTTCAATTTCGTACCGTAGCTGGTTGATGGCTTCATCGTTGGCGATTACGGCACGCGCCTGGTCAGCGTTGCGGTTTTTCAGAGCGTCCATCGCCTGGTCGATGCTTTCGCCAGCAGCGCTAGACAGGCGAATGATGTTGTCTTTTAATTGGGTAAGTTCTTGATCGAGAATTGTTCGACTGGAAAATGGCATGGGTACCTCACTCTTGGCGTAGGGTGTTGAATATTTGCATGAGTTCGTCTGCGGTATGGCTGGTGGATGGGGTGCCGTGACCACAGGCAATGACAGCAGGGGAAAGCTGAAGCAGGCGAATGCCGGAATGGCGTGCGGCCGTTTTGTCAGCGGTGATGCGGGGCGGGGTCAGGTTAATACGGCCGTTTCGCGTGTTCATCGCATCCCCAGTAAATAGCACGCCCGACGATGGGCTAAAAAATGAAAAATGGTCTAACGTATGCCCCGGCGTTGCCAGCACCTGCAATCCGCCCAAAAACGGCAGCGTGTCACCATCTTTAAAAACAGAAATGTAGTTTTCTGCAACGGGCGCATACTTTATAAACGTATCAATAATCCACTGTACGACGAGCTGCATATGTTTGGGCGATTTGCCTTGGGCAATGAGCTTGGCTGACGCTGCCCCTGCCCATACCTGTGCCCCGGAGGCTGCCTGCAAAGCGGCCAGGCTACCAACATGATCAATATCGGCATGGGTTACCAGAATATGCGTCAGGTCACTGGGTTGATGTCCCAAACTGCGCAGCAGATCAAAAACGATCTCCTGCCGTTTAGGTGTTCCGGTATCGACCAGCACGATGTTGGGCAAATCAACAATAAGGTAAATATTGCTGCTGCCAGCTTCTAGCCAGTGGACATTGGGTGAAATTTCCATTAGACGTCAGCTACTCTGTTAATCGTCGTTAACGGGACGGGCCGAACCCATTTCTGCCGCTTCTAATAAGTGTGCTGCTTTTTGATCAAAAGCTGCCTGAATCGCCCGGAAATCTTCTTCAGGCATTGGCGTGTCTCGCTTTTGTTGCCGTAAATATCCTTTTACTTTGGTGTAGTGCATGGCTGGGATGTTGGAATTCTTCAGATTGAGGTTTTTATTGCCCTTATTGGTAAAGACGATCAGGGCCGCAATCGGCACTTCCTCTACTGAAGGCGCGTGTTTGTTTAGATAACTGGCCACGGCTTCGACGCTCAAAGCGGCTTCTCGCGAGGGGTTGCCCAGCCGTTCCTGGCCAAAAAAGCGCCGCAGTCCCATCCCGCCCTGCTTCCATTTGTCCCCTTCCACAGAGATGTTGCCGCCCTGGTATTTGGTTACAAAGACGATGATTCCGGTGGGAAGCAGCAGCACATGGTGGGCGGGCAGGAGATAATGGTAGATACGGCCGTTTCTGGCAATCTTGCGCAACACATCATCCAGCACCTCATCCGGGCGCGGACTGCGCAAATATTGATGCCCCAGGTAAATGCCAAGTTGCGACAGCATCCAGCCTACAAATAGTGCAACGAGCTGGTAGAAAAATAGATTTGCCGTGTCCGGTATAAAAACAAGTAGC